>NZ_JBRRCG010000018.1:0-74127 GCF_056757995.1 Stenotrophomonas sp. STEN147 | reverse complement strand
GCGCCGCATCGCGCTGGGTCCGTTCGCCGATCGTGCCGCCGCCAGCGCGGCGCAGGGCCGGGCCGGCACACTGCTCAGCCAGGCGCGCCTGCGCGAGCAGCCGGCCGCCAGTGGCAGTGCCCGCTACCGCGTGCTGCTGCCGGCCGCCGCCAGCCGAGAAGAGGCGCAGGCCACGGTCAAGCGCATCGTCGCTGCGGGCCTGGGCGACTACTACATCATCAGCCAGGGTGAGGACGCCAACGCCGTGGCGCTGGGCCAGTACCGCAACCGCGAAGGCGCCGAGCGGCGTGTCGCTGCGGTGCAGGCCGCCGGCTTCCAGCCGCGCCTGGTGGCCAGCGGCGATGCCGGCCAGTGGTGGCTGGACGGGCAGCTGGCCGGCACCGCACAGCCTGCGCAGGTGCAGCAGCGCAGCGGCGCCGCCCGGCAACAGTCGCTGGAATGCGCGCGACTGCGCTAGAATCCCCCCACTGCGGCGCTGCCGCCGGTGCGTCACCCATGCCGCTTTAGCTCAGTTGGTAGAGCAACTGTCTTGTAAGTCGGACGCGGTTGTTGTGGCGGCAGGCAGGAAGGCTAAGCGCGGCAAGGCTTTAGGCCCGCCAGCGCGTAGACTGTGGGGCAAACCGGACACGGTTTGAGCAAGAGAAGTACGACATCGCCGCTTTAGCTCAGTCGGTAGAGCAACTGATTTGTAATCAGTAGGTCGTCCGTTCGATTCGGACAAGCGGCACCAAACTCGGGCGGACGGTCAGTTCTCCCAGATCACTTCATAGCCTAAGTACTCGCTTAGAACGCCTCGGATCATGACGGCTTCTGCTCCAATGGCCATGTACCTGTACCGGCCTTCTTGGACGGTGATCCAGCCCATTGAATACGCTTCGTCTGCGATCAATAGGCGTTGCATAGCCCTGCTTCCGACCTCAGGCCACACCGAACTATCTGGCGGGGTCTCAAATTGTTCGCGTTGAGCTTCTGAAAGAGTCGGGAGAGGCAAGATCGAGAGGTGGTCGGGAGCACTTAATTGAGGTTCGTTGAGTTCATAGGCCGCATGGCATCGCGCCAACTTCAAAACGACCTGTTGGACTCTGGCCTCATCAGGCATCCACACTAGCGGTGCATCTTCCCCAGGCTCCGTCTGGATCCTAGACGTCTCGATCAACTGTCTAAGCTTGTTATTTCGCCGCAAGGCTTTGGCGATCTTCTCGCGTCCGAGCGATGCGGGTTCAGTTGTTCCGCAAATGACACATTCAATGAAGCAAGCCAAGTACTCTTCGTCGGAGGACAGCTGGTTGTTGCATTCGGTGCAACTGGGCAGCGTGGGGCGAGTAGGAGGGTACGGAATGTCTAAGAACACTTTTGAAGGCGCGTGATCCAGCGATTCCGTTGAACCCCCACAGTGAACGCAAAACCCTGTCTGGCGAATGTCACCAAAGCTGGAAAGCTTTTGCATTTTTTTCGGTCCGAGGTGACTTTTATCCAAATGGTGCTTCAAGTAAGTCGGACGTGCCATCCCCGTGGTCAGCGCCGCTTCGCGCTGCTCTTTCTGGACTTCGGTTCCAGCTTGGCCGCGCGCTGCTCCAGGTACTCGCCCAGCAGTCCGAGCGGCGGCAAGCCGAGAGCCTCGGCGAACTCGACCAGTTCAACGGCGTCGATGCGCCGCTCCCCACGCTCGCACTTCGATACGAAGGTCTGCGTATTCCCCAGCCGCTCGGCCAAGTCGATCTGCGACACTCCCGCCCGCTTGCGGGCCGCCTTCAGGACGGTCAGCAGTAGCTGGTAGTCGGGGTTGTGGGTCGATTGGGCCATCGTGCGGTGACAGGCTGGTCACCGCACGCTAGAGTCTGTATTGGATTAGTCCAAAATAGACTATTTACTTGCGTTGCTCATGGGAGGGGGAGTGCATGAAGCGGATAGGGGTTCTTCTGGTCGTT
Organism: Stenotrophomonas sp. STEN147; assembly: GCF_056757995.1. Taxonomy (NCBI): domain Bacteria; kingdom Pseudomonadati; phylum Pseudomonadota; class Gammaproteobacteria; order Lysobacterales; family Lysobacteraceae; genus Stenotrophomonas; species Stenotrophomonas sp. STEN147. The sequence goes on along the minus strand of NZ_JBRRCG010000018.1, from coordinate 72,199 downwards.
CTGGTGGTTCTGGCCTGGATCGGGTCGAAGCTGGTGCCGCGCAGCGAGCCTGTTGTCGCTGCCGCGCCCGCCGCGGTGGCCGAGGCGCCGCAGAAGCAGGCCCACCAGCCCGAGGCGACTAAGCCCGAGCCAGAGCGTCCCATGACGGCTGCGGAGAAGAAGGCGCAGCAGGAGAAGTGGTTCGGTGCCGAGACGATCGTGGCGGCAGAGCGCGCAGTGAGGGGCGAGTTGAAGGACCCGAACGCCGCGCAGTTCCGGGACGTGCGCGCCAACTACACCGAGGAGTTCGGCGTGGTCGCCTGCGGCCGGGTCAACGCCAAGAGCGAGTTCGGCGGATACACCGGCTTTCGGCGCTTCGTTTCGGGCGGCAAGAACGTGATCCTTGAGGGGCGGGACAATGTCGCCGACGCATGGGTCGGGGCATGTCTATAGGGACAGGACCGACTCGACATCACCGTTCGGCTAGGCGAAACTTCCCTATCTGGTTCAGGAAGGACTGGACAGGGGGATAAATGGCGAAGCCTGACTTTCCGGCGCTGCTTGCTCCGGGGATGCACAATCTGACCTTGCCTGCATTGCATGCGCTTGCCGTGGCCCCATTCGCCGGGGATATGCGGCGGGCGGATCTGTTCCAAAAGCTTACTACGTGGGCCGGAGCACTTCAGGCTTGTGGCCTTGGCGGCACATTGTGGTTGGATGGTTCTTTTCTGACTGAAAAGCCAGATCCTGGAGATATCGATTGCGTTCTGTGGAACCCAGGATGGGCGTCCCCAGTAGGTGCTACTCCTGCGAACCAGCAGCAGGTACAGACGTTACTGGACCGCGCAACGGCAGAAAACCTGTATGGCCTTGACCTATACGTTGTCGCAACGCCGCCTGGGGGAGGATTCCACGAGGAGGCATACTGGCGAGGTGTTCTAGGTTTCGGTCATGACCGGGTGACGGCCAAGGGTTTTGCGGAGGTGAACCTATGACGAGCAAGTTCCTGCGAGAACACGCTGACGCGCTCTCCAAGTTCGCCAAGGAGACGGCCGACCGCGCTCAATCATCGCCTGACGATTTCTTCCTACGGATTGCGGCAAAGAATCAAGAAGACGCGGTGCGTGCTGTGACGCATCAACTCATGCTTGAAGATGCCGAAGAAGCTGGGGAGCTGGTTGATCTGCGGCTGTTGGGGCCAAGGGCAAACGGCAGCGTCTCCCTCGATTGGTTCATCCGTGCAATGGATCCATTGTCGAAGGCGTGGAAGCTCGCTGCACATCGGCTCCGTTATGGAAATGACGCAGCGAGAGCTGCGGGTGCTGATGTTGTCAGTGCTCTCAATCTAAAGCTGGCCGGCATTGGTCATGGTTCGACCCGCATTTTCGTTACTGGCAATGCGATGCCTGATTTGACGGGCGAGAGCCTATTACAGGCGACGCTAACTCAGGTATTCCGTCTGCTTAATGCGCGCCAAGACGAGTTCTATGATGCTGTGGATGCCGTGGGCGGCAGGTCTGCGCACCAGCTTGGCGAATTCATGAAAGAGTTGGATCAGGGAGGCTTCGCTGCGCAGTTCACGTGGCAGTCTCCGCGTGGGCGTCAATTCTGGGAGGGGCGCCCCGATGAGATCGTCCGTATTCGCGCGTTGCTCGATACCATCCGAGAGCCAGAGCGCTATCTGGAGACGATCACCGGCAGGGTTGCCGGCATCACCGACACGGGTAGGCTGGAACTTCGTACCGACGATGGGAAGGTCATGGTCCGCTTCCCGCTCAAGCTTACGGAGCAGGTGCAGCGGCTGACCATTACGTCGTTGACCACAATCCAGGTTGAGACTGCACGCTATTGGGATTCTGTGCAGAAGAAGGACATCTACAAGCGACAGCTTGTTGGGGTTCAATAGCCGCACGGCCTCACTAGGCGGCCCGTGTCGCGTTCGGGGCCGCGCGGCCTGATACCGAGCAGCCCGGGCCGAACCGGACGACACGGACTCACCGGGGAGTCCGGGCGAAGTGCTGGTATCAGGGTGAGCGCACCTCTGGCAGTATTTGATTCGTCGGCGCCACCAGCCGCCGACGCCAGCCTTTCGGTGGCCTAGAAGACCGAGGCCCGCCCCGCCGACTGAGGGGAGCAAACGGGTCCATCTCTGCGACGCACAGCAGGCAGTCCCCGCACGGCATTTCGCCGCGTGGGGATCGCACCTGCACGGAGTCCAGAAGATGGCCTACGAACCGAAGAAGTTCTCCCCCGTTGAGCTCGCCGAGCTCCACGCACTACCCGACGACTCGCTGCTGACCTCCCAGGAGGCGGCGGCCTTCCTGCGCCTGAAGTACGGCACGCTCGCGTGGTACCGCTGCCAAGGCGGCGGCCCCGCGTTCACCCGCGTCGGGCCGAAGCTGATCCGCTACAAGCTGGGCGACCTGCGCGACTACGCGAAGGGCCAGCCGATGGGCGAAGGCGTCCGGCGCGCCGCGATGGCGATGCTCGCCGCCCGCACCGCCAACGCGGAGGACTGACCGATGGCCGCAGAAGAAAACGCCCACGGCGTGCGAGACCGTGGGCGCAAGGGTACAAGCGACCGGGAGACGGAGCCTGCCAGAGCTCACGGGATCAATGATGCCGAGCGGCGCCCCGCCGATACGCCATCGTTTGAGGCCGCGTTCGAGTACCGCCGCGCCCGACTCGACCTGATCCCGCTGCGCCGCCGCGACAAGATGCCCGCCGACAAGCGGTGGCAGGAGCGGGCCTACGACCGAGGCGAGGTGTTGGAGCGCGCGAGGCGCGACGGCCTGAACCTGGGCGTGCGCCTGCCCGCCGACGTGGTCGTGGTGGACGTGGACCCGCGCAACTTCCCTGCGGGGCGCGACAGCCTGGCCGAGCTGGCCGCAGCGTTCGACCTACCGCTCGCTTCGGCACCGCACGTCCTGACCGGCAACCGGACCCACCCCGGCCACCACTTCTACTTCCACAAGCCCGCGGGCATCGTGCTGCTGGAGAGCTTGGACGGCTTCGAGGGCGTGGAGCTGAAGTCGCTCGGCCGCCAGGTCGTCGCGGCGGGTTCCGTGCATCCGACCGGCGGTCTGTACCGCTGGGCACCTGATTCGCCGCCGCTACCAGACATGCCGGACCTGCCCGTAAGGTTGGTCGAGAAGGCGCGCAGGCCGGATCGCCCGAAGACGCAGGCGACCGGCGCGGGCGAGCTGACCCCGGAACAGCTCGCCAAGACTCTGGAGCAGCTCGATCCGTGCGACTTCGGCGAGAACCAGCACGACCGCTGGCGGGACCTGATGATGGCCTGCCACTTCGCGACCAATGGCGAGGGGCGGCAGGAGTTCATCGACTGGTGCATGGGCGACGACGACTACCGCGGCCAGGAGTGGAAAGTCGGACGCCGCTGGGACTCGCTGCACGCCGACAGGGACGAGGCCGTCACCACGGCGACCCTGCAGATGTTCCTCAGTGAGGTCGGTGGTGGGATCGCGCCGCCCGACGCGGCCGACGACTTCGACGTGTGGGACGAGGTCGAGCCGGCCGAGGAGCGCAGCCGCTGGAACTTCCTTTCGCTGGACGACGTGGAGTCGCTGCCGCCACCGAGGTGGCTGGTGCCCGGCGTGCTGACCGAGGGCAGCCTCGCCGCCATCTACGGCGCGCCGGAGTCGGGCAAGTCGTTCCTCGCGGTGGACATTTCGATGGCAATCGCGGGCGGGATCGACTGGCACGGCCGCCCCGTCGATCGCGGCGGCGTCCTGTACATCGCCGCGGAGGGCGCACCCGGTCTGGGCAAGCGCTTCCGCGCCTGGAAGTTGGACAGGTGCGCGCAGGGCCGCAGGTTCGACCTGCACCTCATGCGCGATGACTTGAACCTCGCGGCCGAGAAGGATGGCGGCGTGCGCGCGTTCGCCCAGGCCGTGGCCGATGAGCTGGGCCCACTGCGCCTGATCGTCATCGATACCCTCAACCAGACGGCTGCGGGTGCCGACGAGAACTCTGCGAAGGACATGGGCCGCTACATCGCCAGCATGAAGCTGCTGCGCAACGCCACGGGCGCGGCGGTGGTCGTGGTCCACCACTCGGGCAAGGACCTTGGAAAGGGCATGCGCGGCAGCTCGGCGCTACTGGGCGCGATGGACACCACTGTCGAGGTGGAGCGCGCCACCGACGGGCGCTCGATCAAGGTCGCGGTGAAGAAGCAGAAGGACGCCGAGCGCGGGTCCCCGATGCGCTTCAACTTGGAGAAGGTCGGCGACTCCCTGGTACTGCGCCCCACCGTGATGGACGTTCCGGAGGGTGAGTTCGCCCGGAGCATGGCCCCGATCCTGGAGCTGGCTCGTCAGGAGGCGAACGAGCGCGGCGGCAGCATCCCGCTGAAGGAGCTGGCCGCGATCGTCTGCGAGCGGGACAGCGTCTCGGACAAGACGGCGAGGCGCAAGATCGAGCAGGCCGTGCCCGACGGGCGCAGCAACGCCAGGGCAACGATCGACGGGTTCATGGTGTGGCTTGAGCCGATAGACGCGCGCAACCCGAAGCTCGGAATCCTGGTCAGGACGGAGGGGTGAACGCGCGTTTTCGATTGTCACGGGACGCGACTTTCGGAGCTCGATTGTCGCGCCCAGTGACAATCAGATTGTCGCCGAAAGTCAGTTTCGATTGTCAGCGCGACAATCTAAGCGCGGCAAGCACTTAGGCCGATTTCGGCCACCCGATTGTCAAAGCGAAAGTCACTGGTGGATTCGATTGTCACGGCGTTCGTCAGTCTATAGACGACGAACGTGACAATCAGGTCGACAATCGAAAAGCGATCCCCTCCACGTCATCGAAAGCGCGTGGACGGATGCGTCCAACCTTGCGTGCCGTGTCCCTCGCGCGCGAGGCAAACAGGCCACGCGATCCCACCGACGCGCGCCACCTAATCGAGCATCGGATGGCCGACGCCATCCAAGCCGTTGATCCGGTTGCTTGAACGATGGCGTGCCTGCGCGCGTAAGCACGACACCATCACAACGTAAGCCACTTTTTACCCCGGAGACCGCAGCCGTGCTTTCCATCCCGAACACCTTCACGCCCGAGCGGCGCGAGCTGTTCTTCCAGGTGCTGGAGGACACGTGCTCGCCCAAGCAGGCCGCAGCCGCCGCGGGCATCAGCAGGCGGACGGCCTTCTACCACAAGGCCAACGACATCGAGTTCCGCACCCGCTGGGAGAAGGCCATCGAGGTCGCCCTGGACGCGCTGCTGGACGAGGCGTACAGGCGCGCTGCGATCGGCTACGACGAGCCTGTGATCCACCAGGGGCGTCTCGCCACCGTCGCGGACCCGACGACCGGCGAGGAGCGGCCGCTCACGGTGCGCAAGCACAGCGACCGCCTGCTGGAGGTGCTTCTCAAGTTCCGATACGGCGAGCAGATGGCCGACCGGCTGAGCGTGAAGGTCGAGGACACGGGCCTGTCGGCCGACGCCCTGCTGGCGATGCCCGCCGACGAGCGCGCCCAGCTGGTGGCGCTGCTCTCCAAGTACAACGCGGCGCGGCCGCAGGAGGAGGAACAGGACGATGAGTGACAAGCTGACGGTGGCCGAGGTGGTGCAGCGCGCGGCCCAGATCGACGGCATGCTGGACGCGATCCACGGCACAGCGCCCGACGCGGTCCAGGCGATGGGCGGGCGCGACGCCCTGGCCCGGCGCAGCGAGATGACCTGCATCGGCCCGGTGCCGCGCCTGGACGCGGACGAGTGGGAGCGCATGTCGCAGGAGTACGAGGCGCGGCGCGAGCATGGCAGCATCAACCGCGGGAGCTAGTCACAGCCACCCAGTCAATACCCTCCTATTTGAACCACTGATCCTTGATGTGGTTCGAGACCTCGTCACTCAGGTTCTGCCAAGCTGCATTGTTGTTGGTGGCATCTGCCACGAACAGGGAATCGTTGCGGTCCATCGTTGCCCAGACTTTATCAACGGCCTGGGCTGCCGTGTAGTTGGAATTGACGTACCAGACGGACTTATGGACCTTTGCCCACGAGCCTAGGGCTTTGATCGCATCAATAACCTTCGAGTAATCCTGCCCTGGGCTGTACAGGTCGTAAGACACAATCAGATTGTTCGCCATTCGTTGTCTCCCCCTGTGCGCATCGGTTCGATGCAGCTAGATGAAACCATGGGCGCGTCGCAAATCCTGCGACGACTTCAGCCCTCTAACATTCCATCGGCGGGCGGCGCCACGCCAAGCCCATGATCCGCAAGCCGCAGTGACGACGGCAGCTTCGAGGGAAACACGTCCGGAGAACGATGGCGTTCACGGCCAGCGCACCCCGACACATTGAACGCATCCGGTCAGCGCATTGGCGCGCAGACCACCCCGAGGCCGGGGATGCGCTCGTGACAGGCGACCGGAGGACCACAACCCACCGGAGCACACGAGCCATGAAGATCACCCTCAGCGACACCCTCCTCCTCAGCGCACAGCAGATCGGCGAGCTCGCCTCGACCCTGGACCTGCTGCACAAGCGCGCCCTCACCGCGATCGAGCGGCTGAACAAGGACATCGCGACCCGCAAGCAGCAGATCGCCGCGCGCTGGAAGAGCGCGCCCGGCATCGGCATGGGCGACGTCGCGCGCTTCTCCGAGACCGAGACGCTCGCCACCGTCCGCGAGATCAAGGACAACTCCAAGGCCGAGCTCGACAAGATCATCAAGGACGCGGGCGCGCCGCACGCCCAGCTGATCGGCCAGCGCCAGTTCTACGATTCCCCGGCGAAGGTCCTGGCCCGCGCGGCCCTGGGCGACCCGAAGCGCACCGAGTACCTCCAGCAGCTCCAGCACGCGGGCCCGGCCGAGCTCGGCCACATGGCCCAGGTCGCCGTCGGCACGCGCAACGTCGCCCTGGCCTCGGCCGTGCTGTCCCTGATCGACCGCATGCCCAGCAAGGACCGCCCGGTCGGCCCCGTGGAGCTGGCGACCGCGATGAAGCAGGACGACTTCCTGAAGGTGCAGGAGTACATCAAGCTGGGCGACGCGCGCCTCCAGGGCATCCTGGTCGCCATCCGCGCCTGGAACGCCGGCAAGTCCAACCCGCTGAGCTCGGTGCAGCTCGCCATGCGCGAGCGCGACATCGACCACGACCTGATCGGGGGCGACGGCGATGACTGACCGACGCGCCCACTACCCGCCGTGCCACCCGGCGATGCTGGCGCTCGCGGCGCTGGTCGCGGCGATCCAGCACCGTTGCGACCCGTTCCCCGAGCTGGAGGCCGCCGCCGCCCGCAACGGCGTGGCCGTCGGCTCCGAGCAATTCGACGAGGCCGCGGCCCTGGCCGGTCAGCCCTACTGCCGCGCGCTGGACCTGTACGTGGACCGCGAGACCAAGCGCCGGGCGGACGCCCTGGGGTCGGGGATGGCGCACCTGGCCTTCCTCCCGGCCTGATCCGAGCAAACCCGGCCGGGTTGGTTAGGTGCGCAGAGGGCAACGGGTGGCCCGGCCGTGTTTCGGAGGGGATGTCTTCACGGCATCCCCTTCTTTTTCATGATCCTTTTGGAGGATCACTCACTACTTGGGCATCGAAGGGTGGCGTTTCATCTACATCAGTGGCCAGAGGTGCGGGGTCGTCAGGGGACTTACGAAAGGCGTTGCCCTTGTGCGCTCTCGCGACTGACATCTCGACGATCCTCTCGATTACGCGCTCTGGCGTGTTCCATTTCATCACAAGTCGACCAGGATCCATTCCATACTCGGCAACGATGTCTCGAAGTTGATCCAGGGATAGCTTTTCGAGTGCGCTACGTAGGCCCGATTCGCTGTCGCGTGCGACCTGAACAGGATCGAGCACGGCAGGAGCGCGCCGATTCTTCCCGCGCTTTGCCTCGTTCGCATCCACTTGTCTTGGGCTTTCCGCTCTTGCTGACTTGCGCCTACTTGATGCCGAGTCCAAGGCGTCGGTAAGTGCAGCCTCGAAGTCGGGGTTGCGCTCCGCCTCCTCGATCACCACACGGATCAAGCGATTGAGTGTGTTTCTAAGACTCACGACTCTCCCTCCAGATCGCTCCAAATCTCCTGAGCCAACTCGATGAAGGTCGAGGTCAGGCCATTTGGATCGGAGCCGTACTTCTGCCTAAGCGTTCTTTTATGCGCGGTGTACTCCGCTGCCGCCGACGCTGTGTTGGTTTGCTTGATCTTCGTCGCGTACACATCGGGGAAGTTTGCATCCGTCTGGAGTTGCCTCAGTACGGTGTTGTGCACCGTCGAGTTGGCTTGGTACTTGGTGATGACGATACCTAACGGGTCAATCTCCTCACCAATTGCCTGTGCGAATTCACCAACGCGGGTCACGATCTGAGGGATACCGTAGGTCGAGAGGTGGTCAGGAATAGTCGGAATGATGTAGGCGTCCGACAGGCGTAGACCATTCAGAGTGACGATGCCCAAGTTCGGCGGGCAATCGACAATGACGATGTCGTAGTCATCCAGTCTTGATTTGACTGCCCGCCAAAGAAGTTCGACAGGGTTCACGGCGTAGAACTTCCCCGATGGCGCGGACGCGAGTTGATCCTGCACATCAATCAAATCCAGGCTCGACGGCAGTAGGTCGATGGTCCTGGCCTCATGGACATCGCCTACCCGCTTCTGAAGCGTGGCGTCCAGGTCGAACTTCTTTACATCAGGATTCATTGCGTCCTTAAACAACTGAGCGAGCGTGTGCCCTCGGTCATTCAGCTCAAGCCACTTGTCTTCCCCAAGCAACATGATGGTTGCATTGGTTTGCGGGTCGAGGTCGATGACCAAGACCTTCTTCCGCATCTCTGCTGAGAAGACTTCTGCCAAGGCTACGGACGTAGTCGTCTTCGCCACACCACCTTTCAAGTTGATCGTAGAAATCACATGCGCCATCGGAGTATTCCTTTTGTTTCGCCTTAGCCAAGTTCGAATTTGCGATCGCCGGAAGATCGGCCCAGAACCTAGCTCCGTAACCGGAGTAGGGAAGTCGGCTGCCCGCACCCGCCAATTGGCGACTGCTTGACGCGACACCCCGGCTATCTCGGCGATCTCCCCTATCCCCACCAATTCATCGGTCTGTTCAGTCACGCTCATGCCCTGTGAACATCATTCACAGAATCAGTGTACAGCGTACACAGGGCTGGTCAAGGGGGGGCTCCCGGATCGAGGGAACCGCGACCTAATGCCTGCGTGCCCACCAACGCTTAGGAGAACGCCATGAAGCTGGAAGAAAGGCCCACCAAGGAACTGCTGGCCCTGCACAACCGGATCGCCGACAAGCCCGCAGGCCCCAAAACCTTCGCGACCCGGGGCAAGCTCGTAACCAGGATCGAGCAGATCGCGGCCGACAAAAACATCGACCTCGCCTCGCTCGGGCAGCCGAAGAAGCCCAAGGCGACCGCGAAGCGCGCAGAGCCGAAGGCCGGCTTCGTCGAGACGCCCGAAGCGAACGAGAAAAAGCCGCGCGGGCTCGGCGTCGGTGCGCTCGCACGCGCGATCCTGATGGACCCAGCGGGCTACCCGCACGCGCTGGTGGCGGACATGGTCAACGCGCAGATCGAGGGCGCGGCGGCGACTGCAAAGAGCGTTCGCTGGTACGCCAACGACATGCGCAAGGAGGGCGTCGAGGTGCCGCCGCGTCAGAAGCACCACCCGGCCGACATGGATGAGAAGCAGTCGGCCGAGGCGCTGTCCACGGTTCGGGTGGTTGCGCCCGTGCCATCCGACGGCTGACTGCGTTCTCCCGCCGTGTGCGAAAAAGGGCCACCGTCGAGGTGGCCCTTTCGTTTCATCGCCTTGTACGTATTGGCGCGCCGACCGCGGATCAGGTGGACAGCCTCGGCGGCCATGTGCCCGGCTCGTGCACGAGGCCGAGGGCATCGATGATGTACTTCGACGCGCGTTCCTGATGCTCGCGCAGGTGGTCGATCGACGGGTGCAGGTATCCCATCGTGACGCCGCCGCTGGACACGCTGTGGTTCAGCAGAAACCGCAGCTCCAGCAGTGGTACACCCGCCTGCAACGCGAGGGATGCGTATGCGTGCCTCAGCGCGTGGCCGGTGAGGTCGCCCAGCTCGTGCTGCTGGACCTCCGCCACCCGGCCCGACGCCGAGTCGGCTGGGAACAGGTAGGACGTCTTGCGCCTCACGCCGTCGGCCTCCACCTCGCGGTGAGCGAGCAGGTCGGCGAGCGCAGACGACAGCGGCAGATCGAACTTCTTGGCCGCGCCGCCCTTGGGGTTCGGCACGTGCAGGTGGCCATCGCCGAGATCCGCGCGCCTCGCCTCGCAGGATGCCGTCCGGCGCATGCCCGAAAGCAGCATGAACAGTTGGAGGTCGCGGCGCACCGGGTTGCCCAGCGACAGGACCGCCTTGCCCCATGCCTTGAGCTTGTCGGGGCTGGCGTCCACCTCCCGTCGGCGCATGCCGTTCATGTCCACGTTGCCCACCGGGTTCGGTGGCAGGTCGGGGAACTGTCGCAGTGCGCGGTTGTAGACCGAGCGCAGCACCCGCATGGTGTTGTCGCCCGAGGTGGCGCCGCTCCTCTCGGTGATCCGGCGGTGGCGCTCGCGCACGCCCTGACGGTCCGCGCCGATCTCGGCCAGCGGCCTGTCCAGCCAGTCTTTGAGGTAGTAGGTGACATGGTACTCGTAGCCGCTGCGGGTCTTGTCCGCCAGCCGCCGGGAGTTCAGGTGCAGGTCCAGCCCCTCCCGCAAGGTGATGCCGCGCGCCTTGGCCTTTCGGCGCTCCTCGTTCGGGTTGGTGCCGCCGCGCATGCCTACCAGCGTCTGTCGGGCGGCGTCTCGGGCCTGCTTGGCATCCATCGCCGGGTGGTCGCCCAGCTTTGTCCTGACCTGACGCCCGTTGACGAGGGACTGGACGTAGAAGCTGCGCTTGGTGGGGGTGACGATGAGGTAGAACCCCCGCATCTCGGTGTCGGCGTATAGGACCGACTTGCCCTGGTCGGGCTTCGGGGTCCTTTCGACGAGGGACTGGGTGATCTTCGACTTCATGCTGGCTCCGTGGGTGGCGGGGCCACGGCACGGACACGGATTCGCACCACAAGGTGCCGTGTTCAGACGCGCCGTTTGTGCCCCTGAAGCCTCATTAAGTCGCGGTTTTTCCTCGGTGTAAGCGGCCCCGGGCCATCCGATTTCAAATCATGGCAAGCTATCCACCCGCCGACTTGTAAACAGTAGGTCATCCGTTCGATTCGGATAAGCGGCACCATCCCGCAGTCGCTCGCTTCCGCAGCGTTCTTTCTCCTGTGGCGAATTGCAGCGCGTTTGCCAGGCGCCGGAGTCGCATACGCATGGCTGTCAAAAAGAAGAGTGAACTCGAAGCATTTGACGTGGCCACGCATCTCCGCACGCCTGAAGAAATGGCCGCCTATCTCGATGCCTGCATCGTCGAAAGCGACGGCGATTCGGCCTTCATTGCCAAGGCACTGGGCGATATCGCACTTGCCCTATCGGGCGCTGTCCGGCGAGCGGAGTCCTGATTTCGCGACCGCTGCCTGAGCGGCACGCGCTCGCGCACACGATCTCCCGGAGGCGGCAGGCTCAGCCCGGAATGCGGGCGATCACCTTGATCTCGAAGTCGAACCCGGCAAGCCAGTTGACGCCTACCGCCGTCCAGTTGGGATAGGGCTTCTCGGGAAACACCTCGCTCTTTACGGTCATGACGGTTCCGAACTGGTTCTGCGGGTCCGTATGGAAGGTGGTCACGTCGACGATGTCGTCAAGCCCGCAACCACCGGCCTTCAGGGTTGCCTCCAGGTTCGCGAAGGCCAGGCGGACCTGCGCCTCGAAGTCGGGCTCGGGTGTCCCGTCGCTGCGGCTGCCCACCTGGCCGGACACGAACAGCAGGTCACCCGACTGGATCGCAGCCGAATAGGTCTGCGAGGTGTACAGGTCCTGCCGGCCGGCCGGGAAAACGGCATTGCGCTTGCTCATGGGATTCTCCAGAAGGGGATCGATGAGCCTCAAGGTAGTCCTCGGCATTGGGCGGATAAACGCCTATAAAGCGCCATCACTATTTGCCGAATCAGAACAATCGGCGGGCGTGGCGGCGCGGCTCATGCCGCGTGCAACTGCAGCTCCACATACTCCGCCAGCCCACGGCAGGCCAGCAGCAGGCCTTCGCGCGTGCCGTCGCCGATGTCGTCCTTTTCGGCGCCATCCACACGTACGCGCTCGGCGGCGTGGAATACCTCCAGCAGCGTGATCAGGCCGGCGGCGGCGCGGTCGGTACGCGCACGGGTCACGCCCTGGCCTGGGCTGGGCACGGGGCCCTTCCACGGTTGACCATCGGCGGCATCGCCGCTGCGGATGCGCTGCAGGCAGCCCACCAGCGTGATCGGCTCAGGCAGATCAACGGCAGCGGAAAGCGCAGCTTCCAACGGCTCTGCCAGTTCGCGGGGCAGGCGCTCGGCGGCATCGCCCAGGGTGGCAAGCAGATAGGGGTAACGGGGTGCGGTCATGGGACATCCTCATGCGGAACAGAGGCGCCACCCGCAGAGGGTGGCGGACGATGCGTGGTTCCAATACCGGAGTCGATGAACCGGCGGGCACAAGGCCCCCACGCACCGCCCGCCGTAGATCGGCAGACGGATTGCCAGCCGGCGCCACCCCGAGACAGGTGGCGCCGACTGACAAGCGTAAACAACATCGACTTCCGGGATTGGAGCCCGGGCCACCCGTTGTCGGTGGCGATTCATCATGCGCACGCGCAAACACCGCCCGCCAGTCATTCTTTCCAATGACTTCGTGCGATTCGAAAGGAAAAATGAATTATCGCTTTTGGCCTGTTTGGCGCGATGTAAAGGCAAAAGCGACATCCTGCGCGAGGCCTTCGCAATGGCTGAACTCCAGTGATCCCACCCCCGGCAATGGACGCGGCACACGCGAAGTAAAGCTGGCTTAACCGGTGCGGCAAAGCGCGGCAGCACGATGCTAACGGCAAATGCCGGCAAGCGCAGCCCGGATCCTGATGCTCCTCACGGATCGGCACTGCGGCCGACGTCATACTGCCGCTATCCGCCCAGCCTGGGTTTCCCTGGAATCCGCTCATGCGTCGTCATGGCCTGTCGCTCACCGTCGCACTGTTCACCACCGCATTCGCGGCTCCCGTCATGGCGGGTGTTCCCTTCTTCAACGCCCGCTGCCCGGGCGGGATCGATGTGCACGCAGACGAAGGCGGCCCGGTCTACGTACAGGGGCGCGAGGCCACGCTGCAGCGCTTCAACGACCGCTACTTCGAGGCGCGCGATGCACAGAGCGGCGTGACCCTGTCGGTCAGTACGAATGACGAGGGCACCCCCCAGGTCAGCTACACCGGCCACGGCGGCGCCAACGGGGTGTGCCAGGTCAGCAGCGGGGGTGTGCCTTCGCCATCCCGGCCAAAGGCGCCCAGCCGTGCCGATTCCGACACAGCGTTGCCGCGCGAGGTGACCTGCGAGTCCACCGATCAACGCCAGGTGTCGTGCGACATGGATACCCGTGGCACTGTGGAGATCGCGCGCCAGCTCAGCCACACGCGCTGCGAGCAGGGCCAGAACTGGGGTCTTTCGCGTCAATCGGTCTGGGTCAACGGCGGTTGCCGTGCGGTGTTCCGGAACGTCTCGATGTCGGCATCGGGCGCGCCTGCGGGCGATACCGCGCTGGGCGCCTGCAACATGAGCAAGGCCGCGCAGGGCACGCTGGTGACCCAGGTGCCGGTGGGGAGCGACTACCAGGAACTGATCATCGATTATCCCGATGGCCGCTTCCTGTGCATGATGCGCAACAACGGCCAGGTGCAGACCCTGACACCGATTCGCCACCGCTGACCGCGTCTGCCTGCTGCACCGCCGCGAGTCGTGTCACACAGCTCTGGCTAGACTGTGCCTCTTTTTCCGTTGCAGGAGGCACCCATGGCCCATCCCATTTCCGTCTCGTTGATCGGCGTCCCCACCGATGTCGGTGCCGGCCATCGGGGTGCGCGGCTGGGGCCGGAAGCGCTGCGCGTGGCGGGCCTGCCGGAGGCGCTGGCGGCGCGCGGTGTGGATGTGCGTGACCTGGGCAATCTGGATGGCCCGCGCAATCCGTGGACCGCGCCGGTCGAAGGCTACCGCCATCTGGACGAGGTGGTGGCCTGGAACCATGCACTGATGGAGGCCAGCTATGCCGAGCTGCAGGCCGGGCGCATGCCGATCATGCTCGGGGGCGACCATTGCCTGGGCATCGGCTCGATCACCGCAGTGGCCCGCTGGTGCCGCGAGCAGGGCAAGACCCTGCGCGTGCTGTGGCTGGATGCACACTCGGACTTCAACACCAGTGATGTCACGCCGTCGGGCAACATCCACGGCATGCCGGTGGCCTGCCTGTGCGGGCTGGGGCCGGAGGCACTGACCCGTCTGGGCGGCAGTGCGCCGGCAATCACGCCCGCCCAGGTGCACCAGATCGGCATCCGCTCGGTGGACCCGGAAGAGAAGCGCCTGATCAAGACCCACAAGGTCGACGTCTACGACATGCGCTACATCGACGAGAACGGCATGAAGCGCACCGTGGAGGCCGCGCTGGCCGGAATCGATGACAGCACCCATCTGCATGTCAGCTTCGATGTCGACTTCCTCGACCCGAGCATCGCACCCGGCGTCGGCACCACGGTGCCGGGCGGGGTGAACTACCGCGAAGCGCAGCTGGTGATGGAAATGATCGCCGACAGCGGGCGCATGGGGTCGCTGGATATCGTCGAGCTCAATCCGCTGCTGGACAAGCAGAACGCCACCGCCGAACTGGCCGTGGACCTGGTGGAAAGCCTGTTCGGCAAATCCACGCTGATGCGCGATTGAGGGCATCCCTGAACGGATCGCCGATCCGTTCACGCCCGCTGCACGCCGCAGCCGCCAGATTGCACCTCACGCGGCGGCGGTGGCTTCGGCCCTGCCTGCCGAGCGACAGAACCCCATCCGCGTTGTAGCGGTGAAGCGGCGAACCCAAGGAGAAGCCCATGAAGCGCGTAGTTGCCCTGATGCTGTTGTCGATGTTCTCGGTGGCCATGCTGGCCGGCTGCAACACCGTTGCCGGTGCCGGCAAGGACGTGCAGAAGGCCGGTGAAAAGGTCGAGGATGCCGCCAAGGGCAACTAAGCCCGACGCGGTGTGGAACAGAAAAAGGCCGGGATCTTCCCGGCCTTTTTTGTGCGTGTGTGCTGCCGTGTTGTTGCCATCGCGTGTGGCGATGGAGTGAACCATTCAAGCACGTGAGCATGTGTTTCATGAGCGGTTGACCGCCTTTCAACAGCGGATGCGGGAAGCTGGAGCCACGGTAAGAACGCCGTTGCAACCAAGGATTTCCAGCAATGAACAAAGACATCATTTCCGGCAAGTGGTCGCAGCTGAAGGGCAAGGCCCAGGCCAAGTGGGGCGATCTGACCAACGACGATTTCGATGTGGCCGAGGGCAATGCCGAATATCTGGCCGGCCGCCTGCAGGAACGGTATGGCTGGGCCAAGGACCGCGCCGAGAAGGAAGTCCGTGACTTCGAAGACAGCGTGCGCAAGGACTACCCGGACTACAAGTAAGCAGCCGGCGGTAAGCGGTTCCCCCACGTCGACGCCCGTACCCTCTGGTGCGGGCGTCGTGCTGTCAGGGGCTCAACGTGTCGGCGGATCCGGCACGTAGCGGTTCGGAAACGCCTGCGGCTCGCGCGGCAGGCGCGAAGGCGGGTCGAGCACGATGCCGCGTGCGCGCAGCGCGCGTGCGCTGTCGTAACGCAGCTGCACGACCTGTGCCGGCGTGCGGCTGGCCCGTTCGAATGCGGTATCACGCACCGAGGAGCGTTCGCGCGCGCCGTGACCGGTGCCCAGCGACGGTGCCTGCGACCGCGCTGAGTAGCCGTCCATGCGGCTGGCGCTGGCGTCCGCAGCGGATTCCGCAGCGGCCGGCGCCGGGGCGCCACGGCGCAGCAGCGGCTCCGGTCGGAGCGGCCAGCGACGGGCCTCCTCGAACACCGCCGCGCCGATCACCCCGATGTTGTCCGCACGGCCGGTACGGCTGGCATAGCTGCCACTGGGGCTGCTGAAGACGAACTGCGCCACTTCATCCTGGCTCTTGCGCCAGCCGGTGATGTCGGCGCGCTGGCCGGGGTTGAGCACATAGCCGGTCTGCGACGGGTCGGCATCTTCGCCGGAGATGGCATTGATGCCATCCACCGAGAGCACCACCAGCACCCGCCGAGGGCTGTCGTTGTACAGGCGTACCGCATAGCGATGGCCGCGCTCGCCCGCCACCCAGCGCTGTCCATCGGCCGCATGGCTGCGCAGTTCGGTGCCGCGGTCGCGGTCGATCAGGGTCATCCGCACAGGGCCGTCCTGCGGCATCGGCGGTGGCGGCGGAACCGGGCGGAAGCCGGCCAGGGGCAGGATCAGCAGCAGGGGCAGCAGGCGTTTCATGTGGGAACTCCGGTGGGCTCGGGTGAATGAACGACCCGCAGGCCCTGACGGGGTTGGCCGTGGGCACGGTAAACTGGTTCCGTTCATCGAAGGTTTCCCCACGCAGTCATGACGACCCGAGTCCTTACCGGCATCACCCCCTCCGGCACCCCCCATCTGGGCAACTACGTTGGCGCCATCCGTCCGGCCATCGCGGCCAGCCGCACCCCGGGGATCGAGAGCTTCTTCTTCCTGGCCGACCTGCACAGCCTGATCAAGGCGCAGGATCCGCAGCGCACCCAGCGCGCGACCCTTGAGATCGCAGCCAGCTGGCTGGCCTGCGGCCTGGATCCGGAACACGTCTGGTTCTACCGCCAGAGCGACATCCGCGAAACCACCGAACTGATGTGGTTCCTGACCGCGATCGCCAGCAAGGGCATCCTCAATCGTGCCCATGCTTACAAGGCAGCGGTGGACAAGAACCGCGAGGAAGGCCTGGACGAGGATGCCGGCGTCAGCGCCGGGCTGTTCATGTACCCGGTGCTGATGGCTGCCGACATCCTGATCTTCAAGGCCAACCAGGTGCCGGTCGGTCGTGACCAGATCCAGCACATCGAGATGGCCCGCGACTTCGCCCAGCGCTTCAATCACGTCTATGGCAGGGAATACTTCCCGCTGCCGGAGGTGGTGATCGATGAGCAGGTGGCCACGCTGGCCGGCCTCGACGGCCGCAAGATGAGCAAGAGCTACCACAACACCATTCCGCTGTTCGCGCCGCGCGAGGAGCTGAAGAAGCTGGTGTTCTCGATCCTGACCGACTCGCGCGCACCGGGCGAGCCCAAGGACACCGAGGGTTCGGCGCTGTTCCAGATGTACCAGGCCTTCGCCACTCCCGAGCAGACCGCTGCTTTCGCCCGGGCATTCGCCGAGGGCATCAGCTGGGGCGATGCCAAGCAGCAGTTGTTCGAGCGCATCGACGGTGAGCTGTCACCGTTGCGCGAGCGTTACAACGCGCTGATGGCCGAGCCGGAAAAGATCGAGGCGCTGCTGAAGCGCCGTGGCCAGCAGCTGCGCGAGACGTTCGCGATGCCGCTGCTGGATGAGCTGCGGCACGCCGTGGGGTTGCGCGACCTGTCCACCGCCGGCGACATCGCCAGCGAGGATGCCGGCGCTGCCCGTGTGGCGCCGCCGCAGTTCAAGCAGTACCGCGAGAAGGATGGTCGCTTCTACTTCAAGCTGACCGCCGGCGACGGCACGCTGCTGATGCAGAGCATTGGTTTTGATTCGCCGCGCGATGCCGGCCAGTTGATCGCCGTGATCAAGCAGGCCGAGCAGGGTGATGCGCTGCAGAGCGAGCTGTTCAAGCTGGAGGCGGAGGTTGACGCGGTCCTGGCGGCGCTGGCGGTGCTGCGCGAAGATGCCTGAGCGGAGGCTGCTGTAACGCCGGGCCCATGCCCGGCGGCGCTACCTGATGCACCCCGCCGGGCATGGCCCGGCGCTACCGATGGATGTGGAGTCGGGCATCGGGCCCGGCGCTATGGAAGGAGTCTGCGATGGCGTGGTTGTCGCTGCTGCTTTTCCTGCCCTGGTTCGTCGTGCTGGGCAGCCTGTACTGGCTGTTCCCGCGCCAGCCGCGCACGTCGCGGCGGCGCCTGTTCGATGGCCTGGTGCTGCTGCTGGCCTTTGTTCTGAGCATCGTGGCGATGCTGTGGGGCCACCACCTGGGCCTGGTGCAGACCGACGCGGGGCCGATCTGGCCGCAGGTGCTGGCGGTGCTCTATGCCTACGGCGCGTTCCTGGCGGTGCTGGTGCTGGCACTGCTGCTGCGACCGCGATGGTTGTAGTCCCGGGGCAGAGTGCGTGCCTCCGACCAAAGCCGCATCGAACCGGTCCTGCCTGCGCGCCTACCATGGACGCCTGATTCCGATTCCGCCAGGTGCGTGCCGATGATCGCCGACCCCAGCATCCACACCATCGATACCGGCTTCCAACGTCCCGACTTCGATGCGGCCTACCTGATCGTCGAGAACGGGCGGGGCGCCTTCGTGGACTGTGGCACCGGCCTGTCCGTGCCGGCGATGCTGCGGGCGCTGTCCGATGCCGGCCTGCAGCCCGACGCGGTGGACTGGCTTCTGCTCACCCATGTGCATCTGGACCATGCCGGCGGTGCGGGCCTGTTGATGCAGCAGCTGCCCAATGCCCGGGCCGTGCTGCATCCGCGCGGTGCGCCGCACATGATCGATCCGACCCGGCTGATCGCCGGCGCCACCGCAGTCTACGGCGCGGAAGAGATCGCACGCAGCTATGGCCGCATCGAGGCGATTCCCGAGCACCGCGTCGTGGTGGCCGAGGATGGCCATCGCCTCGATCTTGCCGGACGCGAACTGCTCCTGCTGCATACGCCCGGCCACGCACTGCATCACTACTGCGTATGGGATGCGCGCAGCCGCAGCTGGTTCACCGGCGATACCTTCGGTATCTCCTACCGCGAACTGGACAGCGCGCAGGGCGCCTTCATTTTTCCGACCTCTTCGCCCGTGCAGTTCGATCCCGAAGCGATGAAGGCGTCGATCCAGCGCATGCTCGACTACGATCCGCAGTCGATGTACCTCACCCACTATGGCCGCGTGGAGCAGGTGCAGCGGCTGGCCGGCGACCTGTTCGAGCAGATCGATGCGATGGCGGCGATCGGCCGCCAGTGCGACGAGCGGCCCGACCGCCATCGCTGCCTGCTGGCGGCGCTGCAGGCCCTGTACCTGGAGCGCGCGCAGCAGCATGGCTGTGTGCTGGATGACGCAGCGGTGGTGGCCGTGCTGGCCATGGACATCGAGCTCAACGCGCAGGGACTGGCCTGCTGGCTGGATCGCGAGCGCCGCTGACGGAGCGGGACTGCGGCCGGCACTGCTGTCACGTTACACTCTGGTGACTTCCCATCCTGCCGTGGTATTGCCGTGAACCCGATGCGCGTGTTGCTGCTGTCGTCCTGCCTGTTCGTGGGTGGCCTGGCCCAGGCGGCCAATGACCTTCCCGGCGGCGGTATCGACCCGCAGGCGCTGTCGCGCCACGTGCGTGTACTGGCGTCGGACGAATTCGAGGGCCGCGCTCCGGCCAGCGAAGGCGAAGAGCGCACCGTGCAGTACCTGATCGAGCAGTTCCGCAGCTATGGCCTGCAACCCGGCGGCGTGGACGGCAGCTGGGTGCAGCCGGTGCCGCTGGTGCGTGCGCAGCTGGAGGGTGCGGCCACGGCCAGCCTGGCGTTGAAGCAGGGCCGCCGCGCCCTGGTCAATGGCGTGGATGTGACCCTGCAGAGCCTGCAGCCGCGCGCCCGGGTGCAGATCAAGGATGCACCGCTGGTGTTCGTGGGCTATGGCATCGACGCACCGGAACGCCATTGGAACGACTACAAGGACATTGACCTGCACGGCAAGATTGCCGTGGTACTGATCAATGATGCCGATTTCGAGGCCGACGCTCCCGGCGCGTTCGATGGCAAGGCAGTGACCTACTACGGCCGCTGGACCTACAAGTTCGAGGAGGCTGCGCGCCGCGGCGCCGAAGGTGTGCTGATCGTGCACGAGACCGCACCTGCGGCCTATGGCTGGGCGACGGTGAAGAGCTCGGGCACTTCGCCGTTGTTCGATATCGAGCGCAGCCAGGCCGAGGCGATGGCCCAGCACACACCGCTGCGCGGCTGGATGCAGCGCGAGCTGGCCGAGGCGATCTTCGCCGACGCCGGCCTCGATTTCGAGGCGGAGAAGCGCAAGGCGATGCGTGCCGACTTCCGTCCGGTGGCCCTGGACAACGCGCGGCTGAGCGTCGATTTCGCCCTCAAGCGCGAACAGGTGGTGACCCGCAACGTCGTGGCCAAGCTGCCGGGCGGCGAGCACGGCGATGAAGCAGTGATCTTCTCGGCGCACTGGGACGCTTTCGGCATCGGCCAGCCCGATGCGAAGGGCGACCGCGTGCGCCGTGGCGCCATCGACAACGCCACCGGCGTGGCTACCGTGCTGGAACTGGGCCGGGTGTTCGCGGCCGGCCCGCAGCCGCAGCGCACGCTCTACTTCGTGGCGCTGACGGCTGAAGAAAAGGGATTGCTGGGGGCCAGCTACTACGCTGCGCATCCGCTGGCGCCGCTGGACAAGACCGCTGCCGTACTGAACATCGAGATGTTCAGCCCGGATGGGCCGACCCGTGACATCGCTTCGTGGGGCAAGGGCCGGGTATCGCTGGAAGGCGACCTGGAGCGGGTGGCCAAGGCACGCGGCCGCAGCTACAGCCCGGACCCCAACCTGGAGGCCGGTTTCTTCTACCGCGCCGACCATTTCGCCTTCGCCCGGCTGGGTGTACCGGCGATCACCATCGGCCCGGGCCTGGACAAGCTGGACGGCGGCGTGGACGCCGGGCGCGCGCTGCGCGAGAAGTACTTCGCCGACTGCTATCACCAGGCCTGCGACGCATGGACGCCGGGCTGGGATCCCAGCGGTCATGCCGCCGATACGCTGCTGGTCTACGACCTGGGCGCGGAGCTGGCCAACAGCCGGCGCTGGCCGACCTGGGAGAAGGACTCCGAGTTCCGCGCTGCCCGCGACAAGAGCGAGGCGGCACGCCGCTGACGGCTAGCGCCTGCGCAGCAGCGTCCAGGCACCCCATGCGCTGGCGGCCAATGCCGCCAGGTAGCAGGTGATCATGGTGCCGAGGCTGACCGTGCGCAGGCCGCTGAAGCGGCCGAGCAGGTTCATCCGCAGCGAGCTGTGACCGCTGCCCAGGTCCACTGCCAGCTGCAGTGCAAGCGCGGTGGCGAACACCAGAAGGGCGATGCCGAAGCCGGTGCGTGGCCAGCGCGCCTGCGCGCCCGGGCGTCGCAGCAGCCAGGCCAGCGTGGTTGCCACCGTCAGCAGCAGGGCGGCCCACATCAGGGGCGTGGCGGGAGATGCGGCAGCCACCGGCATTGCACCGGTGGCTGCCATCAGCACGGCATCCTTACTTGCGGGTGCCGTCGAGCCAGTTCGGGCCCTTGTTGGTGAGGAAGAACACATAGACCACCAACGATACCGCGATGGTGGCGGTGACATAGATGGCGAACCAGTCCACGTGGCCGGTCTTCAGCGCGCCCTGGTACAGCAGCGGGGCCGTACCGCCGAACAGCGAGTTGGCCAGCGCGTAGCCCAGGCCCACGCCCAGTGCCCGTACGTGGGTCGGGAACAGTTCGGCCTTCACCACGGCGTTGATCGAGGTGTAGCCGGTGAGGATGACGAAGCCCAGCGCCAGGGTGAGGAAGGCGAAGGTAGCATCGTGCTGGTGCGGCAGCTGCGTGATCAGGTACCAGCTGTACAGCACGCCGCCCACGCCGAAGAACACCAGCAGGCTCTTGCGCCCGATGATGTCCGACAGCCAGCCGCCGACCGGCTGCAGCACCATCAGGAAGGCCAGCACGCCCAGGTTGATCAGGGTGCCGGTCATCGGGTCGTCGCCTGCGAAGGCGCTCTGGATCATCTTCGGGCCGTTCACCGAGTAGGTGTAGAAGGCAATGGTGCCGCCGGCGGTGATCAGGAAGCACAGCAGCAGCGGGCGCCACTGGTGCACGAACAGTTCGTACATCGAACCGGATTTCTTGGCCTTGCCTTCGCGCGCGGCCTCGATCGAGGATTCTTCCAGCGACTCATCCATGCCACGGCGCAGCCAGAACACCACGACCGCGGCGATGCCACCGATGCCGAAGGCGATGCGCCAGCCGAACTCGGAGATCTCCGGCTTGCCCCAGACGTTCAGCATCAGGAACAGGGTCAGCTGGGCCAGCACATGGCCGCCGACCAGGGTGACGTAGTGGAAGGAGGACAGGAAGCCACGACGACCCGGAATGGCGGCCTCGGACATGTAGGTGGCGCTCGCGCCGTACTCGCCACCGGTGGCGAAGCCCTGCAGCAGGCGCGCGAACAGCAGGATGATCGCCGCCCAGATGCCGATGCTGGCGGCAGTGGGGGTGATGGCGATGATGAAGGAGCAGAACGCCATCAGCGTGACCGATACGGTCAGGGCCAGGCGACGGCCGTGGCGGTCGGCGAAGCGGCCGAAGAACCAGGCACCGATCGGGCGCATCAGGAAGGTCGCGGCGAAGATCGCCCAGACGTACATCGTGGAGTTCTTGTCTTCCGGCGAGAAGAACTGCGACTCGAAGTACACGGCGAACACCGAGTACACGTAGACGTCATACCACTCCACCAGGTTACCGGCGGAGCCTTTGAGGGTATTGGAGATCGAGCGGCGCAATGCGGCGCCGTCGGTCGCGGGAACAGCAGGGTGGGGCGTGGTGCTCATCTGGGCGGGGATCCTCGATGCGATAGCGTCCGTGCGCGGAAAATACAGCGTCCGACCATGTGGTGGCGCAGCCGGGCAGCCTTCTTGGTACTGCATGACCCGTCAACGCGGGGTGGCAGGCCAGGACAGGGTGCATGGATGGACGACAGCGTGCCACCTTGCGGGGTGCCGGACCATACTCAAAACGTCCTAGAATCCGCCTTCCCCCGGTCCCTTGGTGCGTCATGTCGGCTCCCCCTGTTCCGTCTGCGGCTGCCCCCCGGGGCGGCCTTGTCGTGTTGGCGCTGCTGCTGGTCTACGTGGTCTGGGGCTCGACCTATCTCGGTATCGCCAAGGCCCTGCACGGCGGTGCGCTGCCGCTGACGATGGTCTCCGGCAGCCGCTTCATCATCGCCGGGGGCCTGATGTACCTGGCGCTGCGCCTGTTCTGGAAAATGCCGAAGCCGACGTTGCGGCAGTGGCGCAGCCTGGTGCTCATGGGGGTGACCATGCTGGTGCTGGGCAACGGCATGGTGGTGCTGGCCGAACGCGATGTGTCGTCCGGCCTGGCGGCCACGGCGGTGGCGTCGGTGCCCCTGTGGATGGCGCTGTTCTCGGCGCTGCGCGGCCAGCACGCCAGCCGCGGCGAATGGCTGGGCATTGCCATCGGCTTCCTCGGCGTTGTCTGGCTGAATGCGGGCAGCAGCCTGACGGCGACGCCCACCGGGCTGGTGCTGCTGCTGATCGCACCGATCGGCTGGGCCTTCGGCTCGGTGTGGGCGCGCGGCCTGGACCTGCCTGGCCCGTTCATGACGGCCGCCGGGCAGATGATCTGCGGCGGCGTGCTGCTGGTGCTGATCGGGCTGGCGGCGGGTGAGCGACCCACCACGCTGCCCGATACTGGTGGCCTGCTGGCCATGGCCTATCTGTGCGTGTTCGGCTCGATCGTCGCGTTCACGGCCTACGTGTGGCTGCTGCAGAACGTACGCCCGGCGCTGGCCGGCAGCTATGCCTACGTCAACCCGGTGATCGCGGTGCTGCTGGGCGCAGCCCTCAACAGCGAACGCTTCGGCTGGCGCGACGTGCTGGCGATGGTGGTGATTCTGCTGGGCGTGGTGGTACTGACAATGGCAAGGACGCGCAAGCGATGAACATCGACGAGACAGAACAACGCCGGGGCCTGCTGGTCACCGCATCCACCTTCGTGCTGTGGGGACTGGTGCCGGTGTACTGGCACCTGCTCAATGAAGTGCCATCGTTCCAGATCATCGCCCATCGCATCATCTGGAGCACGGTGCTGGTGGTGGCCTGGCTGCTGCTCAGTGCGAAACTGGGCTGGTGGCGGAAGATCGCCGCGCAGCCGCGCGCGCTGCCGATCCTGGCGGTGTCGAGCCTGACCATCGCGTTCAATTGGGGCCTGTACATCTGGGCCGTCAATGCCGGCCACGTGATCGAGACCAGCCTGGGCTACTTCATCAACCCGCTGGTGAACGTGCTGCTGGGGGTGCTGGTGCTGAAGGAACGCCTGCGCCGGCTGCAGTGGGTGGCGGTGGGCATGGCGGCGGTGGGCGTGGCCTGGCTGACTCTCGACGCTGGCACGCCGCCGTGGATCGCGCTGGGCCTGGCCTGTTCGTTCGGCCTGTACGGCCTGCTGCGCAAGCTGGTCTCGGTCGATCCCGTAGCCGGGCTGGGCGTGGAAAGCCTGTATCTGTTCCTGCCTGCGCTGGCGTTCGCGGTCTGGGCCGAGAATGGCCACGGTGGCGGATTCTTCAGCGGCTGGGGCCTGCGCAACGATCTGCTGCTGATCTTCGGCGGCGTGGTCACCGCCGTGCCGCTGATCGGTTTCGCCTACGGTGTGAAGCGCATCGCGCTGTCGCTGGTGGGCATCCTGCAGTACATCGCACCGAGCCTGCAGCTGCTGCTCGGCGTGTTCTTCTTCCACGAATCGTTCGACATGGCCAAGGCCGTCGGTTTTGCAGCGATCTGGGCCGGACTGCTGCTGTTCATCGGTGACAACCTGCGCACGATGCGGGCGGCAAAGCGCTGAGCCGGAAAGCAACGCGGGACGGAGCACCGGCCCCGTCCCGCGTCCGCGCCGCCTCCGCTGGCGGCGCATGCATCAGGTTTCGCGCAGTGCCGTGGTGATCGGCAGGCGGGCGGCGCGCAGCGCCGGGAACAGGCCACCGACCAGGCCGATGCCCAGGGCCCACTTCAGCCCCGTCCACAGCAGTTCCGGCGATACGTGGAACTTGAACACCACCGCGCTGAAGTTGCTGCCGATGGTGGACACGCTGTAGCCATTGAACAACAGCCATGCCACCGTGCAGCCCAGCAGGCCGCCGAGCAGGGCCAGCAGCATCGTTTCCAGCATCACCGCGGTCACCACCGGCAGTCCGCGGAAACCGATCGCGCGCATGGTGGCGATTTCGCGCGCACGCGTGGCCACGGCGGCATACATGGTGTTGAGCGCGCCGAACACCGCGCCCACCGCCATGATCGTACCGATCACCTTGCCGAGGATGTCGATCAGCTTGGTCAGGCCGCCGCCCTGCTTGCTGTAGTACGCACGGGTGGTTTCCACGTCCAGCTTCAGGCGCGGATCGGCGGCGACGGCGGCCTTGAACTGATCGAAGCCCGGCTTGCCCTCGGTACGCACGCTGATCGACTGCCAGGCACTGCGCTGGTACGTGGTGGCCAGGGTATCGGCGTCGGTCCACAGTTCGGAGTCATGCGCATCACCGGTGGCGAACACACCGACCACCGTCCAGGTCTGGTTGCCCAGGGTGAGCGTCCTGCCGACCTCCATGTCGCGGAACTGGCCCTTGGCGCCCTGGCCGACCACGATCTCGCGCAGGCCGGTAGCAAACTTGCGGCCTTCGATGATCTTGACCTTGTCATGCACCGCCCACGCCTGCGGCCCGACCCCCCGGAACTGCGCGTTGACGTCGGTACCGTCCGATTTGGAGACCAGGTTGACCACCTGCGAGAGTTCAGGCGACAGCAGCGGCCGTCCCTGCGCATCGCGGCTGATCCCGGGCAGAGTGGACAGCGTCGGTACCTGCTCGCGGGTGATGACCGAATTGGTTTCCGCCTGTGAGCCACCGCGCAGCACGATGGCGGTGGTGTCATCGCCGGTGTTGCTGAGCGTGGCCTGGAAGCCTTCGCCCATCGCCAGCATCGCCACCAGCACGCCGACCACGCCGGCGATGCCGACCACGATCACCGAGGATGCCCCCCAGCGCTGCGGCAGGCTGGCGATGCCGATGCGGGTGGCGGCCAGGGCCAGCCGCCCGCTGCGGGTCAGCGCCAGCCACAGCCCCACCAGCACCGCCACGGCAAGCACGCCCACCCACGGCAGGCCGATCCATACCGCCAGGCCGATTGCCAGCGCCAGCACGGTCACCGTGTTGCCGAACCACTTCTTGAGCTTGTTCTTGAACATGTCGGTGTCCTCCTCAGCGGCCGGCCAGTGCGTCGACGATCTTCAGGCGCTTGGCGCGCAGCGCCGGCAGCAGGCCGACGACCGCGCCGATCACCACGATCAGGCCCAATCCCATCAGCCAGGTCGGGGTGGGGATGTGCGGCGGCAGCAGGCCCATGCTCTTCGGTCCGATGGCGGGCAGGATCAGTGCCGCCAGGCCCATGCCGATCAGGCCACCGAGACCGATCAGCAGCACCGATTCGATCATCACCAGTATCAGCACCGTGCTGTCCTTGAAGCCCAGTGTCTTCAGCGTGGCCAGCTCCGGCACGCGCTCGCGCACGGCCTGGGCCATGGTGTTGCCGGTCAGCAGCAGCAGGGTGAAGAACACCGCGCCCATGATCGAGGTGACGATCATGCCGATGTCGGCAAACTGCTTGACGAAGGCCTGCTGGAACGCCGATTCGGTCTGGGTCTTGGTTTCGTGGTCGGAGTTGGCGGAAATCGCATCGATGGCCTGTGCCACCCGCGAAGAGTGGTCGGGGTTGTCGAGCGTCACCGTGTACCAGCTGACCTGGTTCTTGATGTAGTCGTTGGACTCATCGAAGTACTTCCAGTTCATCATCAGCTGGCGCTCTTCGTTGGAGGCCTGCGCCGGATCCTTGGAACGGAAGATGCCCTTCAGTTCCAGCGGCCAGTCGTTGCTGCCGCCGCGCGGGAAGATCGTCGCCTGCAGCGGGATGGTGTCGCCGACTTTCCAGCCGAACTGCTTGGCCAGGGTCTCGCCGACGATCGCACCGGTGCGGGTGTTCTTCCAGTCTTCCAGCTGCGCCGGGTCGATCTGCAGTTCGCGGTAGACGTCGAAGTAGTTGGGCGATACCGAGAAGTTCGGGAAGAAGTTCTTCGGATCCTGGTAGATGCCGCCGAACCACATGCCATAGGCCACGTCGCGCACGCCCGCCACCTGGCGGATCTGCGTTTCCAGGCGGATCGGCAGCGACTGGGTGATCGACAGGCGCGAGGCCACCACCAGGCGGTTGGCCCCTTCCACGCTGCCACCGGAGGTGAATGCCACGCGCACCGAGTCGAGCATGCCGAACAGGAGGAACGCGGCCACCACCGACAGCAGGGTCAGCAGGGTCCGGGTGCGGCTGCGGAACAGCTGCGCCCAGACCAGAGAGAAGTATTTCATCGCTGTGGCCTCCGTCAGTGGGCCAGCGGCGCGTCGGCCAGCTCGCCCTTGTCCAGGTGCACCGTGTGCGTGGCGTACTCGGCGGCCTTCGGGTCATGGGTGACCATGATGATGGTCTTGCCGTGTTCGCGGTTGAGCTGCTGCAGCAGGCCCAGGATCTCCTCGGCGGACTGGCGGTCGAGATCGCCGGTGGGTTCGTCGCAGATCAGGAAGGTCGGGTCGGAGACGATCGCCCGGGCGATCGCCACGCGCTGCTGCTGGCCGCCGGACAGCTCGTTGGGTCGATGGTTGCGGCGGTCGGCCAGGCCGACCAGGGTCAGCGCGATCTCGGCGTTGCGGCGGCGCTGCGCGGCATTGAGATGGGTCAGCAGCAGCGGCAGTTCCACGTTCTTCTGCGCGGTCAGCATCGGCATCAGGTTGTAGAACTGGAACACGAAGCCAACGTGGTGGCTGCGCCAGGTCGACAGCTGGCCACCGCTCATCTGGTCGATGCGCTCGCCTTCGATGCTGATCTCGCCGCCGCTGGGATTGTCCAGGCCACCGATCAGATTGAGCAGGGTGGTCTTGCCTGAACCGGACGGCCCCATCAACGCGACGAAGTCGCCGCGGGCGATGTCCAGGTCGATGCCGTGCAGCACCTGCACCTTCTCGGGACCACGCTGGTAGGTCTTGGTGATGTTGCGCAGTGAAACCAGGGTCGACATGGGTGGTTCTCCACGTAGGCGGGAAACGGTGACGCACCCCGGCCGCCGGCCGGGCATGCGTGGAACGGTGTCGTTGTCGAACGGTGCCGCTGGCGGCGCCCCGGAAGGCGCCGTGCCGCTACTGCGTTTGTTTCTGCTGGACCCGGGTGCCATCGCGCAGGGTGTCCGGCGGGTTGACCACCACCAGCTCGCCCGCATTCACACCCTTGAGCAGCTGGCGATCCTTGCCCATGGCCTGGCCAGCCTGGACCGTGCGCTGCTGCACGCGGTTCTCGTCGCCGAGCACGAAGGCCACCGATGCACCCTCGCGCTCGACCACCGCGCCTGCCGGCACACGCACGCCCTGCGGCTTGGCTTCAGCCTGCGGTGCCGCCTGTTCCAGGAAGCTGACCCGCACGCCCATCTCCGGCACGATGCGCGGGTCCTTCAGCTTCAGGGCCACGCGCACCTTCACCGTCGCCTTGCCCCGGTCGGCGGTGGGGATGATGGCGATCACCTCGGCCGGAATCTTCCATTCCGGATAGGCATTGAGGATGGCTTCCACCGGCATCTTCGGTTGCACGCGGCCGATGAAGGCTTCGCCGACCTCGACCTCGATCTCCAGCGAATCCATGTCGACGATGGTGCCGATGCCTGTGCGGGTGAAGCCGCCACCGGCCGACAGCGGCGAGACGATCTCGCCCGGCTGTGCCGCCTTGGCAGTGACCACGCCGGAGAACGGCGCACGCACGATGTTGTTGTCCACCCCAAGGTCGGCGATCGCCAGCTGGTCGTTGGCCACCTTCACGTTGCGCTGTGCGGTTTCCAGCTGCGCGCGCAGGCTGTCGCGCTGGGCCACGGCCTGGTCGTACTGCGAACGCGAGACCAGCTGCTGCCCGACCAGCGCCTGCAGCCGGCTGGCCTCTGCCGCCGCCTGCCTCTGCTGTGCCTCCAGTCCGGCCACCTGGCTGCGTGCGGCCTGCAGCTGCGAGGCATACAGACTGCGCTGTGCGTCGGCATCGATCGGGTCGAGGGTGGCCATGATCTGTCCCGCCTCCACGCGCATGCCTTCCTCGATCATCACCTCGCGCACCTTGCCGGTGATCTTGGCCGACACCGTAGCCATGCGCCGGGCGACGACATAACCACTGGCATCGAGGACCGAGCTGCTGGCGCTGCCATGCTGGATGGCGACCGCCGGTGCGGTTTCCACCTGCACGGCCGGAGTGCGGCCGAACAACGCGAAGGCGCCTGCGGCCAGGAGCAGCACCACCGCGATCACGGCGATCCACAGCCAGCGGCGCCCGCTGCCACCACCACCAGAGGCAGGCGGCGGTGACTTGCGTTCGATACGGAGTTCCTTCAACAGCTCGGCAGAAGCGTTCATTCGTTCCATCACAGGCGTTCGGGCGGGTGTGACCGGAAGGGCGGACAGCGGCGGTTCCGGCAGTGGAGCGTGCGGCACAGCATGACGGCAGGCACGGGGATGACGGCAGTGACAGCTGTCATCCGATGACCTTGACGGTGGCAACTGCGAAACGTGACCAAGGGGGCGCAGGATGGCAACGTCCCCGCTACCGGTACCGCCCATGGCTCCGATCGCCCCGTCGCTGGCTGGCCTGCAGCAGATGCAGGTGCGTCGTAACGGCGCCGGCAAGAGTACCGCGATCAGCGGGCTGTTGCGCCTGCGCCTGCGCAGGATCGGCTGAACTGGCATGATCGGCAGCGATCGTTCCCGCCTGGACCCTCCCGTGTCATCGAGCTGGCTGGCCTCCCTGCTGCGCCCTGCGCCGGACTCGGCGGTCGCCGACACGCTGCGGCGTGGCAAGTCGCCCTGGAGCGAGGCGATCCATCTGCTGTGGTCGGTGTGGATCGTCCTGACCCCACTGCTCGGCCACGGCTTCAACCTGCGCTGGCTGCTGCTGACGCTGGCCAGTTACCCGGTGTTCCTGCTGCTGTACGCGAGGGTGATGGTGGCTCCACGCCATCATGCGCCCCGTTATGCGCTGGGCCTGATCGCGATGGCGCTTGTGCTGCTGCCCTGGTATCCGGCCGGGCTGACCTACTTCGTGTTCGGCTGCGTGCTGCTGAGGGTGAGCGGGCGGGGCAGCTGGTGGACGTATCTGTTGCAGCTCACCGGCCTGAACATCCTGTTCTGCAGTCTCGCCGTGTGGTTCCAGTATCCGTGGCAGAGCCTGGTCTGGATTCCGGCGGTGTCGTACATCGTCGGCCTGGTGGTGAACGTGGAGGCGATCAACCAGCAGAAGGACGCGGCATTGCAGCTCTCGCAGGAGGAAGTGCGGCGACTGGCCACCACCGCCGAGCGTGAGCGGATCGGTCGCGACCTGCACGACCTGCTGGGCCACACCCTGTCGCTGATCACGCTGAAACTGGAGCTGGCACGCAAACTGCACGATCGCGGCGACGCGCGCGCGCGGCAGGAGATTGGCGAGGCCGAGGCCATCGCCCGCGAAGCGCTGGCGCAGGTGCGCAGTGCG
Source organism: Stenotrophomonas sp. STEN147 (assembly GCF_056757995.1). Taxonomy (NCBI): domain Bacteria; kingdom Pseudomonadati; phylum Pseudomonadota; class Gammaproteobacteria; order Lysobacterales; family Lysobacteraceae; genus Stenotrophomonas; species Stenotrophomonas sp. STEN147. The sequence goes on along the minus strand of NZ_JBRRCG010000018.1, from coordinate 41,737 downwards.
GTCACCGGCATCCGGGCCAGCGACCTGGCCGGGGAGCTGGCCTCGGCGCGGCTGCTGCTGGAGTGCCAGCAGGTGCATCTGCAGTACGCGCCGCCGCCGCCGATGCCGGTGGAGGTGGAGCGTGGCCTGGCGCTGGTCCTGCGGGAGGCCGCGACGAATATTGCCCGCCATGCGCAGGCGACACAGGCGCGGGTGGACTTCATGAAGGAAGGAAAAGTACTGGTGATGCAGATCCGCGATGATGGCCGGGGTGGCATGCAGGCCGAGGGCAATGGACTGAGCGGCATGCGTGAGCGCGCCGCGGCGCTGGGCGGGTATCTCACCGTGCAGTCTCCGCGCGGCGAGGGCACGGTGCTGAGCGTGCGCGTGCCGCTTTCGGCGGCCACTGTCCCGTTGCCGCCCGCTGCACCCGCGCCGGTGGCGCAGGATGGCGCGGCATGATCCGCATCCTGCTGGCGGAAGACCAGGCCATGGTGCGCGGCGCACTGTCCGCATTGCTCGGCCTGGAGGCGGACATCGAGGTGCTGGGCAGCGCCGCCGATGGCGAGGCCGCCTGGCGCATGCTGCAGCAGCTGAAGCCGGACATCCTGGTGACCGATATCGAGATGCCCGGTCTGTCAGGGCTGGAACTGGCCCAGCGCATCGCACGCCACGAACTGCCCATCAAGGTGGTGATCGTGACCACCTTCGCGCGTGCCGGCTTCCTGCGCCGCGCGCTGGACGCAGGCGTGCTCGGCTATCTGCTCAAGGACGCGCCAGCGGAGAACCTGGCCGATGCACTGCGCAAGGTGAAGCAGGGCGTGCGTGCGATCGACCCACAGCTGGCACTCGATGCCTGGTCACAGGCGGACCCGCTGACCGACCGCGAGCGGCGCGTGCTGCGCCTGGCGGGCGAAGGACGGACTGCCAGCGAGATCGCCGAGCAGCTGGGGTTGTCGCACGGCACGGTGCGCAACTACCTGTCCGAGTGCATCGGCAAGCTGGGCGTGGCCAACCGGATCGAGGCGTACCGGCTGGCACGGCAGAAGGGCTGGCTGTAGCGGAGTGGCTCGACCCTTTTGAGCCGAGCCATGCCCGGCGGCTCCCGAGGGGTTCGCTGGCCCGCCGGCGATCGAAAGGCCGCAGTCGCGTCAGTCCTTCCCGCGCGCCATCGCCTGGAACACGCCATCGCGGCGGACCCACAGGTGGAAGAGGGCGGCACCGACATGCATCAGCACCGTGGCGAACAGCACGTAGGCCAGCAGGCTGTGCGCGCTGCGCAGCGCTGCATACAGTGCCGGTGTGTGCGGCACGATCGGTGGCAGGTGCAGTCCGCCCCCCAGCACGATGGGGTAGCCCCCCGCGGACAGCATTGCCCAGCCCACCAGCGGCATTGCCAGCATCAGCGCGTACAGCATCCAGTGCGATGCCTTTGCCGCCATCACCTGCCACACCGGAAGATCGGCCGGCAGCGGCGGCGGCCGGTGGCGCAGGCGGTTGTACAGGCGCAGCAGCACCAGCACGCCGATCGCGATGCCCAGCGGGCGGTGCAGGTCGAGCAGCATCGGCCGCAGGTGCAGCGAGGCGACCATGGTCACGCCGATGAACAGCATGGCGATGATCAGCACCGCCATCGACCAGTGCAGTACCCGCGCCAACAGGTTGAAGTGGCCATTGCCGGTGCTCATCGTGCAGCCTCCTTCGGTTGCGCTGCCGCTCCGGCCGCGCGCTCGCGCTCGCGCCGGTTGAACGACTGCGAATAGACCGCCGACCGCGCGGCCAGGATCGGATCGTCACTGCCGCGGATGCCGCTGGGCAGGATCAGCGGGTCGAAGTTCAGCTCGCCGCAGGCGCCCTGTTCCTGCGACTGCATGCGCTCCAGGCTCAGCACGCCTGCCACCACCGTTTCCCGCGCGTCCGGCCAGGGCACCGACGGATCATCGATGGCGTCCCCCGGTTCGGCGATGCTGACCACCAGGTCCCATTGCACCGGGCCGGCCGCCAGCCGGCGCTGCAGGTCCTGGCTGAGGAAATCGACATCGGCGCGCTTGCGGGCGTCGGCATCAAGCTCGGCGACCGGCGTGTGGGGCTGCCATTGCCAGCGCACGGCACGTCGCTGGCCCTGCGCATTGGTGAACCAGAAGCTGTTGACGCTGTTGAAGCGGGTGTTGGCCCAGCTGTCGGTCCACGGCGCGGTCCGTGCCCATTGCTGGAACGCCTGGGCGCTGGGGTACTTGGCCAGCACCGCCGCCATCTTCTGCGGATCGGGCTTGCCGGTGGCCGGATCCGGTATCTGCGCCTGCGTCTGTTCGAAAAAGGCCTCCGCCGTCGGCACCGCGAAGAACGGGAAACTGTTCATCGCCATCCGCCATTCCTGACCATCGTCGCTGACCAGCTGCAGGGCGATGCTGCGCACCCGGGCGCTGCCATCGGCCCCATGGGGATCGCCACCACCGATCGACAGGCGGCCCAGCACCGGTACCCGGGCCTGCGAGAACACGCGCGCGCTGGACAGCGTCGGCGCCTGTGCACTGGGTGCGAACCAGCCACTGACGCACACGCCCTTGCTGTGCGCACGGCGGAACCCGGGATGGGCCGGGCCGGTGGCCTCGATGGTGTCGGTGAAGCGTTGCGCGGTGAGGCGGTGGCCGACCCAGCCGGCCAGCCAGGCAAAGCCCAGCGTGATCCCGCCAAGAATCAGGGCGATCAGGGCGATCCAAGGCAGCGGCGAATGCCTGCGCGGTGTGCGCGGCTCCTGGCCGGCGCGGGTGTAGCGGAAGAGCGACATGGTCGGAGTCCTGCCTTCACGGAATGTGTGGGTGGTCGACCGACACATCCTCGCAGAACCCGACCGTGGCCGGAATTCAATTTTTCGTCACAACCCGGTGGAGCGGACCCCTGTCCGGCTCCACCCGCGCATCGGCTGCGCTCAGGCGTAGCGTGCCTTCAGCATCGCCCAGGCCGAGCGCAGGGCCAGTGCTTCGCCGCCGGCCGGGCGGCCCGGCCGTTCGCCATCGTTCCAGGCGTACACATCCAGGTGCGCCCAGCGCTGGCCATCCTCAAGGAAGCGCTCCAGGTACAGCGCGGCGGTAACCGAGCCCGCCATGCGCGAACCGGCATTGGCCAGGTCGGCGATGCCGCTGCTCAGGTAACGCAGGTAGGGACGCCACAGCGGCATGCGCCAGACCGGGTCGCGCGTTTCATCTCCGGCCTGCAGCCACTGCTGGGCGACGGTGTCATCGTTGCTGAAAAGTGCCGGCAGGTCCGGGCCCAGCGCGATGCGCGCAGCGCCGGTCAGGGTCGCAAAGTCCAGCACCAGGTCCGGCTTCTGCTCCGCGGCGAAGGTCAACGCGTCGCACAGGATCACACGGCCTTCGGCGTCGGTGTTGTCGATCTCCACGCTCAGGCCCTTGCGGGTGGCGATCACTTCGCCCGGACGGAACGCATCCGGGCCGATCGCGTTCTCCACCGCCGGCACCAGCAGGGTCAGGCGCACCGGCAGCTGCTGGGCCATCACCAGTCCTGCCAGGGCCAGCGCGTGCGCGGCGCCGCCCATGTCCTTCTTCATGTTGCGCATGCCATCGGCCGGCTTGATGTCCAGCCCGCCGGTATCGAAGCACACGCCCTTGCCGACCAGCACCAGCGCCGGATCCGCCGGCTTGCCCCAGCGCAGCACGACCAGGCGCGGTGCACGATGCGATGCGCGGCCGACGGCATGGATGGCCGGGAAATTCTGCGCCAGCAGCGCATCACCGGTGATCGCTTCGACCTCGGCGCCGTGCGCCGCTGCCAGCGTGCGTGCGGCCTCTTCCAGCTGCTGCGGACCCATGTCTTCGGTGGGCGTGTTGACCCAGTCGCGCACGCGCAGGCTGGCGGCGATCAGATCCGCCACTTCCCCCGTCGGTGCGGCAACCAGCTGCGCCGGGTGCCGGTTGCGCTTGCGGTAGCGGTCGAAGCGATAGCTGCCCAGGCCCCAGCCCAGCTGCAGCAGTGCCTGCTCGCTGGCCGGCAGCTCACTGGCCAGTTGCCACACGCTGCCTTCGGGCAGGGCGTGCGGCGCGTGCGCATAGCTGTAGGCATCGCCGCGATCGCCCACGCCCATCACCGCACCGGCCAGGCCCTCGCTGCCGGGCAGCAGGGCGATGCTGTGCGAGCCGGCGGTGAAGCCCTGCGAGGCCAGCCAGGCCTGCGTGGCGGCCGGCTGCCCGGCGTTCCAGCGGGCGAACTGCTCGCGATCCAGCACGTACAGCGGCAGTGCGGCAGAAGTGTCGGCGGTGAAGCCCGTGATCTCGCTCATGCGTCAGTTGCTCCGGGGTGCGGTGGCGCCGAGGTTGGCGTCCAACCAGTCGGCCAGGCCGGTGAGGGTGTCGAACTGCAGGTCGGGCTGCAGCTGCGGATGGGTCCAGGTGGCGGCGTCGCGGTTGATCCAGCAGCCGCGCAGGCCGGCGGCGATGGCGCCGGCCACGTCCATCTCGATGTGGTCACCGACATGCAGCACCTGCGCCGGGGCCACGCCCAGCCGGGCACACGCGGCATGGAAAATGCTCGCCTCCGGCTTCGCCGCGCCATGTTCGCGCGCACCCAGCTGGAAGGCGAAATGATGGGCCAGCCCGATCCGCTGCAGGTCCGCATTGCCATTGCTCAGCGCGGCCACCGGTACCCGCGCGGCGATACGCGCCAGGGCATCAAGGGCATCGGGATAGCACTCCACCTGGTTGCGCGCGGCATAGAACGCTTCGTAGGCCGGCTCCAGCAGGTCCAGGCTGGCGCCGCTGTTCTGCAGCGCCTCACGCAGCGTCAGCCGGCGCAGCGCGCTCAGGTCATGATGCAGATGCGGGTTGTCGCGGAACGAGCGCTCGCGCAGTTCGCGCATCGCCGCCAGCGGATACATCGCGGCGGTGGCCGGGCTGTGTTCACGCATCCAGTCGTGCAGCACCTGGTCGATGCGGGCGCCGATCGGTGCGAACGGCCACAGCGTGTCGTCGAGGTCGAGGGTGATGGCAAGGACGGGGAAATTCACCCGGTCATTCTACGCCTGCCCGCGCGCGCTTTCATTCCAGCAGGCGCGCCCAGCCCTGCATGCCGTCCAGCCGGGCCAGCACCAGCTTGATGCAGACCAGCAGCGGCACCGCCAGCAGCAGCCCGATCATGCCCCAGGCCCAGCCGAACACCATCAGTGCCAGGATCAGGACCAGCGGCGAGAGCTTCATGCGCCGGCCCAGCACGATCGGGGTCACCAGCTGGCCCTCCAGGGTATGCAGGCCCAGATACGCCGCGGCGGGCAGCAGTGCCTGCAGCGGGTCGCGGAATTCGACGAAGCCCATCAGCAGCATCAGCGCCACTCCGATCAACGGGCCCACATAGGGCGCGAAGTTCAGCAGTGCCGCCACCGTCCCCCACAGCAGCGCTTCCTGCAGGCCGATCCCCAGCAGCATCAGCACACCCGCGAAAACCAGGCCGACCAGCGTGTTGATCACGCTGATGGTCAGCACATAGCGCGACACCTCGCGCTCGATCGAGCGCAGGATGTCGCTGGTGAAGCGCTGTTGCTGGCGATTCGGGAACAATGCGATCGCCGCGCGCTGCAGGCTCTGCCCATAGATCATGAAGAACAGCGTCAGCAGGACCACGGCCAGTACCGAGGCGGCCAGCCGGGGTGCGCGGGTCAGCATGCGATAGGGATCGTCCAGCTGGGTGCGGATCACCTGCACCTTGCGATTGCTGTCGCCGCCGGCAACGCGGGCGAAATTCTCGGCCGCCAGATTGGCCTGCTGCACCGGCTTGGTCAGATCCTGTACCTGCCGGGCGACCTTGCGCAGCTGTTGTGGCGCTTCCTGCGCCCATTCCATCGCCGGGCCGATCAGCTGCACGGCCAGCGAGCTGGTCACGCCCAGGCCGGCACCGAGAACCAGCAGCGCTCCCAGCGCCCGCGGAATCCACAGCTTCTGCAGCAGGCGCAGGATCGGGTTGCCGACCAGCGCGAAGAACATCGCCAGCAGTACCGGCAGGATGATGTCCTGTGCGGCCCACAGCGTGTAGGCCACCGCCAGCGTTGCCAGCACCACCAGCGACATCGGCCCGCGCGGGCGGGCGGGCGGCGGAAGGGCGGCAGCAGACGGTGCGGGTTCGGCCGGTGACGGGGACAGGAGGGACTCGCTCATCGACGTACCGACCGGGAAGGGGAGCCTATTATCCGTCCGCCGCGGTCAACGCGGCGGATGCTGTTCGTCAACGTTCCGACAGTTCGGTGGCCGCTTCTGCAGGCCGCGGTTCGCGCGCCTCAGGCTCGGCAGGTGGCGCGGAAGCGGGCGCCGCGGCAGCAGCAGGAGCGACCGGGTCGGCGGCGGCTTCGGCAGTGTCGGCCGCATCGTCTGCGGTGTCGGCGGCGTAGGCTGCCACGGCGGCAGCCAGTGCTGCCTGGCCGCTGGCCACCAGGCTGGAGACCGAGCCGATCATCTGCAGCCAGCGTGCACCGTTCACTTTGCCCGGCACTTCCAGCTTGCCGGCCACGAAGCCACCGGCCAGGCCGACCACCACGATACGCAGGGGGGACCAGCCCCGGCGCCAGACCTCGCTGAGCACGGTCCAGTTGTCCTGGGTTTCACCCATGCGCACGGCCACCACCTGTTCGCAACGCTTCACCCGCCGCTGCAATGCGCCGAACTTCATGGCTTGCCCTCCGGAATCTGTACGCCGGCATCGGGATCGTCTTCGCTGGGCTCGTCGAACAGGCCGAGGCGCGACAGCTGGCGCCGGGTAGCGTGCATGCCGGTGTGGTGGAAGAAGTAGGACACCCGCCAGATTGAGTAGCCGGTCACTGCCAGGCTGATCAGCGAGGTGATCAGAAGTGCCTGCAGCCAGCTCAGGCCCCAGCTCTGCAGCAGGGCGATGAGCGTGGCGGCCATCAGCAGCCAGGCCGAGGCCCCGAACACGATCGCCACGCCCGCCCAGGCCAGGGCCCGGCCGAACGCACTGCGGGCGAGCGCGAAATCCGACGAGGCCAGGCGACGCAGCGAGCGCAGCGTGTGCTTGGCCGAATCGGCGGCGGCGCGACCGGCCGCGCCGACCTGGCGGATGCTCTCGTCCAGCGGCGGGGTGGCCGCCGGATCGGGGCGTTGCGTGTTGTCTTCGCTCACGCCGTGGACTTACTTGTCGCTGCTGCCGCGAGCCAGCTTGGCGATGATCCAGCCAGTGGCGAAGGCAACACCGAACGATGCCAAGGGACGTTCACGGATCAGTTCAGCGGCGCTGTCGATCAGATCCTTGCCCTTGTCCATCAGTGCATCGACCTGTTCCTTGGCGGCAGCGCCGCCGAATTCAGCCGCAGCCAGGCCGGACAGCGCGGTGTCGGACAGCTCGGCCTTGACGTTGGCCTTGCCGATGCGCAGTTCGTCGGTCGCAGCGCCGGTCGCGCCCTTGATCGCACCGCCGGCAGCACTGGCGGCCTGCTTGAGGTGGGAACCGGCTTCACCCAGGTGTTCCTTCAGGTTCTCGGTATTGGTGGGGCTCATCGAATCACTCCTGTTGCGATGGGGGAACGGACGATCGGCTTCAGCCGACAGGGACGTACAGCAATAGCACTGGCCGGGTATAGGGGGTGTTACGGCGGAGCGATCAGCGCATCACCAACTGGCCCTGCTGCTGGCCGTTGTTGCGCAGGATGCGCAGCACCAGGGTCGGCGGCCGCTGCTGGAAATTGGCGCGCCAGCTGGCCAGGTCGGCGAATTCACCCACCGTGGCATCGGTGATGATGTCGCCCTGCTGGAGCCCGTTGCTGGCTGCGCGGCTGCCGCGCTTGACCTCGCTGACCAGCACCCCGCGTACGCCGGACTGGCGCAGCGATTCGGGCAGGTCGACGAAGGTCGCGCCGCCCAGGCGCGGGTCCAGGCTGTCGCCGCTGGCGGCGCGCGCCTGCTCCTTCAGCGTCGCCCGGATCTGCAGCGGCTTGCCTTCGCGGCGCACGTCCAGCGCCAGTACGCTGCCTACCGCTGCCAGGCCCTCCACGTTGTGCAGGGCTTCGGCGCTGTCCACGCGCTGACCGTTGGCGGCAACCACCACGTCGCCCGGCTTCAGCCCGGCCGCCGCACCGGCCGAACCGGCCAGTACCCGGGTGATCAGCGCGCCGCGGGTTTCGCCCAGGCCCAGGCCCTGGGCGATCTGCGCGCTCAGGTTCTGGCTTTCCACGCCCAGGGTGCCGCGCACCACCACGCCATGCTTGACCAGCTGGTCGACCACGCTGCGCGCCAGGTTGGTGGGAATGGCCAGGCCCAGGCCGATGTTGCCGGCCATGCTGCCCTGCGGGTTGAAGCTGGCGGTGTTGATGCCGACCAGCTGGCCCTGCAGATCGACCAGCGCACCTCCGGAGTTGCCCGGGTTGATCGAGGCGTCGGTCTGGATGAAGTTCTGGTAGCCCAGCCCACGGATGCCACTGCGGCCGACCGCCGAGACGATGCCCGAGGTCACCGTCTGGCTGAAGCCGAACGGATTGCCGATCGCCACCACGAAGTCGCCGACCCGCAGCTGGTCGCTGTTGCCGAGCTTGATCTCGGTCAGGTTCTGCGCGGGGATGCGGATCAGGGCGATGTCGGTGTCGCGGTCCGAGCCGAGGAACTCCGCCTTGACCGTGCGCCCGTCAGCGAGCGTCACCTGCACGTCATCGGCGTTCTCGATGACGTGGTGGTTGGTCAGCACCAGGCCTTCCTTCGCATCGATGATGACGCCCGAACCCAGCGATTCGTTGATCCGTTCCTGCGGGATGTCCGGGAACAGGCGGCGGAAGAACGGGTCGTTGAAGAAGGGGTTGCGTACCCGTACCACCTGCTTGGTATTGACGCTGACCACGGCGGGCATGGTCTTTTCCAGCATCGGTGCCAGCGAAGGCACCGGCTGGCCGGCGACCGAAGCCGGCAATGCGGCGGTGGCCGGAAGGGCAGCCGGCAAGGGCGCGGCGTCGGCGCGGTTGTCCAGGTGGGCGTTGATGCCGGTGGCGACGAAGCCACCGAAGGCGGCGGCGATTGCGAGCGTGAGCAGGGTAGGTAGCGGTCGCATGGGAGTCGGTTCGCAGGCGTGGAATGGGGGCCGTTGGCCCATACGGTAAAACAAGCTGAATGAATCTGCCGCGGCGTGGATAAATGCGCGATGAAAGCGACCCTCGTCGATGCGGCGCTCGACGCCGGCTGACCCGCCTGCGGTACGGTCGGCCATCGGCGCCACACCGAGAGGGCGTGTCCGCCGGCATGGTCAGGACAGCTTCTGATACTTGCGCAGTTCCGCCGATCCAAGGTGCGCGATGGCACGTCGTGCGTGCAGGTTCCGGCGAGGGGCGTGCAGGCAGCCCGTCGCCGCGGCGTGCACCTCAATCCCATGGCGCAGCGCTGAAAAAAAGGGGTTTGCTGCGGATCGACGGTAGCAGCACCGGCCTCCCTCTACACTACTATCGTCGCAGCAGGCGCGATTGCAGGCGGACCACCCGTTCCACGATCGTCATTGTCGGTATAGCATCGCCCCGTTTTGACAATCCACGCCCCCAGGAGGGCAACATGAGCAACGGTAATGGTGTGTCGGTCGTGACCGACGCCGTCGAGAACGCGAAAGAAACCGCCACCAACGTCGGCGAGACCATCGCCCACGCCGCTGAAGACGCAGTGAAGTCGGTCAAGAAGACCGTCAAGCGCGCCCGCAAGGCCGCCACCACCCGCGTCGCCAAGGCCAAGAAGGCCGTGGCCAAGGTCGAGAAGACCGTTGCCAAGAAGGCCGAGAAGGCCGCCAAGTCGGTCGGCAAGACGGTCGCCAAGGCCAAGCAGAAGCTGGAAGCCGCCAAGAAGAATGCCAAGGCCGAAGCCGCTGCCCTGAAGAAGGAAGTGGCCAAGAAGAAGGCCGCTGCCGGCAAGACTGTCGCCAAGAAGGCTGCTGTTGCCAAGAAGTCCACCAAGGCCGCCACCAAGGCTGCCGGCAAGAAGGTCGCCACGGTGAAGAAGGCCGCCACCAAGAAGGCGGCCGCCACCAAGAAGACGGTTGCCAAGAAGGCCGCCGCCGCGAAGAAGGTTGTCGGCAAGAAGGTGGCCACCGCCAAGAAGGCCGTGGCCAAGAAGACGGTCGCCGCCAAGAAGGTGGCTGGCAAGAAGACCGTGGCCGCGAAGAAGGTTGTCGGCAAGAAGGTTGCCGCTACCCGCAAGGTCGCCACCAAGAAGACGGCTGCCGCCAAGAAGGTTGTCGGCAAGAAGGCCGCTGCCACCCGCAAGACGGTTGCCAAGAAGGCAGCGACCACCAAGAAGGCTGTCGCCCGCAAGGCTGCGCCGCTGAAGAAGGCCGCTGCCAAGAAGGCCCCGGCGAAGAAGGCTCCGGCCAAGAAGGCCGTGCGCAAGGCCGCCAAGCGCAAGTAATCGCGCGTGCGGCGAAGGCCCCTCCGCCCTGCCGGGCGGTGGGGCCTTCTGCGTTCATGGGGCGGTACAACGGCCCGGCATGAAGCCTGCGGGGGCGTCCTGGGGCAAGATGAAGTCCCTCCGCTGGAGTTCCCATCATGCGCGGCATCGATTTCAGTTCCTGGCAGGGTGTGCTTTCCACGTTGGCCGGCCTGGTGCTGATCACGCTGCTGGGCGTGGGTATCCGCCTGCTGGTGATGCAGACCCTGCAGCAGCGCCGCGAGCGCGAGAACCGGCAGATCAACGAACGGCTGCGCACGCTGATGGCCGCCTACAAGACCCTGGGCGGTTCGTTCACCGGTGAGCTGGGGGTCGACCCCAGCCATCTGCGCGACCTGCGCCAGCGCGCCCATGAGCAGGGCATCGTCGAGCCCGGTTCGGATCGCGCGCGGCGCATCCGCGACGCCGTCGAAGCGGCCTTGTCGGACATCCTGCTGCTGGGTACCGATGAGCAGGTGCGGCTGGCCGCGCGCGCCGCCGATGAGCTGGCGCAGGGACGACCGGTGCACACGCATGAGCTGGTGGTGTCGCTGCGCGATTTTGTCCGCGAAGCCCTGGATCTGGCGCCGATCCCGGCCGATCTGCAGATTCCACGGCAGGGCCCGACCCGGCCCGCGGGCGGCAAGGGCCGCCCTGAAGGCGAAGGCAAGGGCGGCCGTGCGGGCGGCGGCGGGGGAATGGGCATGGGCGCCGGCATGGGCGGGCTCGGCCTGGGGGCCGGCGCCGCACTGGGCGCCGGCACTGCCGGAGAAGACGACGCAGGTACGCGCTGAGCGCCGCGAAGGCGTCAGCGGGTCAGTTCGTAGATGGGTGTGAAACCGCCATAGATCATCCGCGCACCGTCGAACGGCATCGGGTTCTTCGCGGGGTCCAGGCGCGGGTCTTCCATCATCTTCTGCATGCCTGCATCACGGGTGGCCTTGTCAGGCCACTCGATCCAGGAAAACACCACCGTCTCTTCCGGTGTTGCTTTCACTGCGCCGAAGAAGTCCGTTGTCTTGCCATGCGGCACGTCATCGCCCCAGCACTCGACCACGCGCAGCGCCCCGTACTCGATGAAGACCACGTCGCCGCTTCGCGCATGGGCGAGGAACTTTTCCTTGTTGGCGGTGGGAACCGCCAGAACGAAACCATCGATGTAGCTCATTGCCTGCCTCCGTGATGGACCGCACTGCATGTGCGGCCTTCTTCTGTTCGACGAACCAGGGCGCGGCAGATCGACACGGCCGCGATCGAAGCATGCAGGACGTACCCGCGCGCCGCGCGTATGCCAGAGACCGCCTGAATCAACCCAGAAAATTCAGCAATGCGAAGCCTGCTGTTTTCAGGGTGCGTTGTGGCGAATAACGGAGAATTTACATTCCCGATGCGACGGCGCTCCCGCGCTGCTGCTCACCATAAGAAAGTAAAGGTGTACCCCCATGAAGAATTCGCTGATCGCCCTGGCGCTGGCTGCTGCCCTGCCGTTCTCCGCCTCGGCTGCCGAGAACCTGTCCTACAACTATGCTGAAGCCAACTACGCCAAGACCGACATCGACGCGTTCAAGGCCGACGGCTGGGGCGTGAAGGGTTCCTACGGCTTCCTGCCGAACTTCCACGCCTTCGGTGACTACAGCCGCCAGGAAATCGACCACACCAACCTCAAGCTGGACCAGTGGAAGGTCGGTGTAGGCTACAACCAGGAAATCGCACCGTCGACCGACTTCGTGGCGCGCGTGGCGTACCAGAAGCGTGACCTGGAGCATGGCCTGGATTTCAACGGCTACAGCGCTGAAGCCGGCATCCGCACCGCGTTCGGTGCCCACGCCGAAGTCTACGGCATGGTTGGTTACGAAGACTTCTCGAAGAAGCGCGGCATCAATCCGGAAGGCGAGTGGTACGGCCGTCTGGGTGGTCAGGTGAAGCTGAACCAGAACTGGGGCCTGAACGGCGAGCTCAAGATGAACCGCGACGGTGACAAGGAATACACCGTCGGCCCGCGCTTCAGCTGGTAATCGCTGCAGGCGCTCTGCGCCCTGTGAGCATCGACAGGCCCGGCATCTGCCGGGCCTGTTGCGTTCCACGCAACCGAAATGAAATCTGACTGCGGCTGCGCGGTCGATGCTGCATTGCAACGAATTGGATTCCGCCGCTGCAGGGCGCGACCTACGGTGGGCATCCCCTTCCGCCGGATCTGCCTGATGCCGCCCGCCCCCGCCACCCCGCATACCGGAAAGCTGCGCCGCCTGGCGCTGCTGGATCCGCATCCGGTGCTGCGGCTGGGCCTGGAAGTGTTGTTATGTGAGGACAGCGGCCTGCAGGTCCGTGCCAGCTTCGCCAATGAAGCCGACCTGCTGTCGCTGCTGCATCAGCAGCCCGGTTGTGTCGATCTGCTGGTGATCGATGCCCTTCCGCTGGGTGACCAAGGGGTTGGCCTGCAACTGCTGCGCACGCTGTCGCAGCGGTGGCCATCGCTGCCGGTGCTTGTGCTTTCAGCCCATTGCAACGCCAGCACGGTGGTGACGGCCATGCAGGCCGGCGCGCGCGGCTTCCTGTCCAAGGCGACCCCACCGCGCGTGCTGCTGCGGGCTGTGCAGGTAGTGGCCCGGGGTGGGCGGTTCGTGCCGCCGGAACTGCGCCCGCAGTTGAGCCGCTCGCGGGCGCGCCGCATGCCCTCATTGATGCCGCTCAGCCGCCGCGAGCGCGAGGTGCTGCGCCTGGTGCTGGAAGGCTGCAGCACCGGCGAAGTCGCGCAGCGCTTCGGCCGTTCCGCAAGCACGGTCAGCTCGCAGAAAAAAGCCGCCTACCAGAAGCTCGGCATCCGCAGCGACGGCGAGCTGTTCCGCATCCGCCACCTGCTCGAATGCGGCTGAAACCCAGGCTTATTCCCCCTGGTACTGCTTCTCTTCGACCAGTGCCGAACCCGCAACGCGGTTGATCTCGTTCTTGACCTGCACGCGCTCGCCATTGGTACCGTACACGCCGCGCGCCAGCTGGACGAAGGCGTCGTCGAACACCTGTGCCGCTTCCTTGTCGCGCAGCTGGTCCTGGATGTCCCACATGCGCTCGTTGATGGTCTTCAGCTGCTGCTTCAGCGCGGCAAGTGCCGGCTGTGCCTGCAGCTGCTGCTGCAGCAACGGCAGCAGGCCGTCCAGCTCCGTCCGCACATTGGCCAGCTTGGTGGCATCGCCGATGCGTTCGGCCTTGATCTCGAGAATGGTGATCTTGTCGATCAGCTCGCCGATCGATACCGGCGTCAGGATGGCGTCCATGGGTGGTTTCCTGGAAACAGGCGGCCATCATACCGCGCCACTGCCAAGCGGTTTTACGCTGATTTTGCGCCCCCGCCACGGTAGCGCCATCGAACCGTTACGGCCCTGCCATCGACACTGCCGTCCCGGCGGTTGAGCCGCCATTGGATGAGGAATGATGTGCAGTGAACAGCAAGGGGATGATCGCGGCGGTGGCCGCGGCGTTGGCGGGGCTGCTGGGCGTCGGCAGCGCACAGGCACAGGTGAGCGGCAACGCCACGTTGACCAGTGACTACGTCTGGCGCGGCAGTTCGCAGAGTGACGGCGACCCGGCGGTGCAGGCCGGAGCGAAGTTCGCGCTCGCGTCCGGGTGGTATGCCAGCGCGTGGGGCTCGAACGTATCGTTCAAGCCGGACAACGGCGCACGCAGCGAGTTCGATCTGGTAGCGGGCTGGTCCGGCTCACCGGCCGCGGACTGGACGCTGGACGCCAACCTGACCCGCTATGTGTATCCGGGGACAGCCCGCGCGCTGGACTGGACAGAGTTCGCTGCCACGGTGGGCTGGAAGCAGCGGACCTGGCTGCAGGTCGCGCATTCCAGCGATGCCCTGGCCGGTGGCCATCGCGGTACCTACGCACAGTTGGGCGTGCGCCTGCCGCTGCACGAGCGCTTCCGGCTTGAAGCGGCCGTGGGCCACTACTGGCTGGCGGCCGCGCAGGGGCCGGATTACCTGCACGGGCAGCTCAGCGCCATCGCCACGTTGGCTCCGGCGTGGGAAGTGCGGGCCACCGTGCATGACACCGATACCGCGGCCAGACGGCTGTTCCCGGGCAACGCGGGCGGGCGCTGGGAACTGGCGCTGCAGGGCAGCTTCTAGCGGGCCGGCGCCGCCACGACGGTATCGGCCACCCATGGGCCGGTACCGCGCGGCTCAACCGCGCAGGCGCTGGCTCAGGCCCTTGAGGAAGTTGCGCAGCATCTGATCCAGGCAACGTCGGTAGTTGGCATGCCCGGGTTGGCGGAACAGCGCCCCGATCTCGGACTTGGATACCTTGAAGCCGGCGCTGGCGAAGATGTCCATCAGATCGACGTCGCGCAGCTGGAACGCCACGCGCAGCTTCTTCAGCACCAGGTTGTTGTCGACGCGGGTTTCCACGGCGCGCTGCGGCTGGCTCTCGTCGCGGCCGCGCAGGTGCACGATCAGGCCATCCAGGAAGTGCGCCAGCGCACTGTCGTCCATCGGCACGAAGCCGGCTTCATCCTCGCGCCGCAGCCACGCCCTGGCCTGCTCCAGATCCACCGCGAAGGTCGGGTCGGCCAGCTGGCACAGGGCCACCACGTGATGGTCGCCCAGGTCCAGGGAGTAGCGCACGCTGCGCAGTACATCATTGTTGATCATGGCCCATTGTAGCGGTCCGGCCGTTGTCACCGGATTGTCACCGGATTGAAGCATCGTGAGCGCTGTTCCGTAGAGACCTCCTCCGATGCGCCGGTACCTCGTTCTCCTCCTGCTGGCGGCCAGCAGTGTTGCCGCCCATGCCCAGGACCGTTTTGTTCCGGTCGAACAGCGGCTCACTGCGGCCCAGCTGGCCGAAGTGGGGCTGAGCCCGGCCCAGCTGCAGGCGTTGAACCGCGTGCTGCGCCAGGCAGAGGCCGCGTCGCCTGCCATTTCCGCGGTCACGGCCGCCCCCGCCGGCGCGCCGCTGCCTGCGAATGTTCCGGCGCCGGCCGCCATGCACCTGGGGCTGGAAGAAGGCCCGGTCAGCGCACGCGTGGTGGGGGAGGTGGCCGGTTGGGCCCCCGGCACGGTGTTCACCCTCGACAACGGACAGCAATGGCAGGTGATGAAGGGACAGATGAAGCTGCGCAGGGCCCTCCAGGCGCCGCAGATCGAAGTGATCCCGGGCATCGCCGGCCGCTGGTTCCTGCAGGTCGACGAGGATCTGCCGAAGGCCCGCGTGTTCCGCCTGCGCTGAGTGTGCCCGGCGCGAAGACCGATCAGGCAAGGCAGGGTCCGGCCGACGGTGCCAGAATGGGGGTCTCGTTCCTCCACGGAGTTGCCTGATGTCCCGCACCGTCCTGATTACCGGCGCCACGTCCGGGTTTGGCGCCGCCGCCGTCCATCGCTTCGCCCAGGCAGGCTGGAAGGTGATCGCCACCGGCCGTCGCAGCGACCGCCTGCAACCGCTGGTCGAGCGCTATGGCAAGGACGTGGTGCACGCAGCGGCCTTTGATGTCCGCGATCCGATCGCAATGGAAGCGGCGCTGCTGGCGCTGCCCCCCGCATTCGGTGAGATCGACCTGCTGGTCAACAACGCCGGTCTCGCGCAGGGCACCGCTCCGGCGCAGAGCGCCAGCCTGCAGGACTGGACGACGATGATCGATACCAACATCACCGCCCTGGTGACGTTGACCCACCGCCTGCTGCCGCAGCTGGTCGAACGCAGGGGTGCGATCATCAACATCTCGTCGGTTGCCGGTGTCTACCCGTACCCGGGCGGCAACGCGTATGGCGGTACCAAGGCGTTCGTCAGCCAGTTCTCGCTGGGCCTGCGTTCGGACCTGCACGGTACGGGCGTGCGTGTGACCACCATCGAGCCGGGCATGGCCGAGACCGAGTTCACGGTGGTGCGTACCCACGGTGACCAGGCCGCGTCGGACAAGCTGTATTCCGGCGCCAACCCGATGACCGCCGAGGACATCGCCGAGCAGATCTTCTGGGTTGCCAGCCTGCCGCCGCATCTGAACATCAACCGCCTGGAACTGATGCCGGTCAGCCAGTCGTTCGCCGGCTTCCAGGTCGCGCGCGAGGGCTGACCTGCGTGCCTTCAGGGCCGCCCGGCGTGGGTCGGCCCTGCGGGGCCCAAAAAAAGAAAGCCGGGCAATGCCCGGCTTCTTCCGTTCAGACCCGAACGATCACTGTGCCTTGATCGCCATCGCCTGCAGGCCGGTGCCATCCAGCTTCTGCTTGGCTTCGGACAGCTCACCGGCGCTGCCGTAGGGCCCCATGCGCACGCGGTACACGGTCTTGCCATTGATCTGCGCCGACTCCACCCGTGCCGCCAGGCCCATCATCGCCAGCTTGGCCTTGGTGGCCTCGGCGTCGCCGGAGGCGCCGAACGCACCTGCCTGCAGGATGTAGCGCGCGTTGTCGCCGGCCACGGCCGGTGCCGCAGCGGAGGTCGGCGCCGCGTCCACGCGGGCGGCCTGCGCGGTCGATGCCGTGTTGGTCGCCGCCGGGCTGGTCGTGGCCGGTGCAGCCGTTGCCGGGCGTTCGCTCAGCGGGGCAGGCAGCGGACGGCTGGTCGCGGTCACCGGTGCCGTGCTGGCGACACTGGCCGTTGCGGTCGGTGCCGGCGTTGCGGGGACCGGTTTGCCTTCCAGCGCCGCCTGCGCGCGCTGCGCTTCGGCCTTGGCCCGGCGCTGTTCCTCGGCGCGGGTGCTGGCGGCCAGTTCGGCATCGGACATCTCCACTTCCTTGCCGGGCAGCAGGGTGTAGAAGTCGTACTGGGTCGCCGCCGGCTTCTCGGCTTCGGCAGGTTTCGGCGTGGCCGGTTGTGCGGCTGGCTGCGTGCCGACATCGCCGTCGGCATCAGCGACCGGCGCCGGCTGCGCGTTCGGGTTCGGCTGCGGACCGGCGCGCAGGAAGCCATCGCCCTCGCCCTTGAACAGATTCGGCGCCGCCAGGAACACCACGGCGGCGATGGCCACACCGGCGACCAGCCACACCCATCCCGGGGTGCCCTGGCTGCTGCTGTTGCGTCGTGCCTGGTTTTTGCCGCGTCGTGCTGCCATGTGTACTGCGTCTCCTGATGCTTACATTTTTTCCGGGGCGCTCACGCCCAGGAGGTCGAGGCCATTGGCCAGCACCTGACGCGCCGCGCAGGCCAGCGTCAGCTTGGCGTTGCGATCGTCGGCGTCGTCCACCAGCACCGGTGTCCCGTGATACCACGTGTGGAAGGCATGCGCCAATTCACGCAGGTACTGCGCCACCAGATGCGGCTCCAGCGCCACGCCGGCGGCTTCGACCACTTCCGGATAGCGCGAGATCTCGTTCATCAGCAGCAGCGAGGCGTCATCGGCCAGGCGCACGAGCTGACCCAGGCCACTGCCCTGGTCATAGGCCAGGCCCTTCTCCTGCGCTTGGCGGAGCAGGCTGCACACGCGGGCATGCGCGTACTGCACGTAGAACACGGGGTTGTCGTTGCTCTGCTGGCGGGCCAGATCGATGTCGAAGGTCAGCTGCGAATCGGGCTTGCGCGCGATCAGGAACCAGCGGGTCGCATCGCGTCCAGCTTCTTCGATCAGGTCGCGCAGGGTGAAGTAGCTGCCGGCACGCTTGGACAGCTTCACTTCCTCGCCGCCGCGCATGACGGTGACCATCTGATGCAGCACATACTCGGGCCAGCCCTGCGGGATGCCCACTTCCAGCGCCTGCAGGCCTGCACGCACGCGCGCCAGCGACCCGTGGTGGTCGGCGCCCAGCTCGGTGATCGCGCGCTCGTAGCCGCGCTGCCATTTGGACAGGTGGTAGGCCACGTCCGGCACGAAGTAGGTGAAGGTGCCGTCGGACTTGCGCATCACGCGGTCCTTGTCGTCACCGAAGTCGGTGCTGCGCAGCCACAGTGCGCCGCCTTCCTCGTAGGTGTGGCCGGACGCCTGCAGCTTGGCCACGGTTTCCGCGACCTTGCCATCGGCGTACAGCGAGCTTTCCAGGAAGTAGATGTCGAAATCGACGCCGAACGCGGCCAGGTCCAGGTTCTGCTCGTTGCGCAGGTAGGCCACCGCGAAGCGGCGGATCGCCTGCATGTCGTGCGGATCCTTGGCGCCGACCACGAGGGTGCCTTCCAGGTCGACGCTGGCGCCGGCCATGTAGGCTCGCGCGACATCGGCGATGTACTCGCCGCGGTAGCCGCCTTCCGGCCAGCCCTCCTGGTCAGGGGCGATGCCCTGGACGCGGGCCTGCACCGACAGCGCCAGGTTCTCGATCTGCACGCCGGCGTCGTTGTAATAGAACTCACGCTTGGCGTTCCAGCCGTTGGCGTCGAGCACGCGGGCCACGCAGTCGCCGATCGCCGCAGCGCGGCCATGGCCGACGTGCAGCGGACCGGTCGGGTTGGCCGACACATACTCCACGCCCACCGTGCGGCCGTTGCCGGACAGGTTGCGCCCGTAGTCGTGGCCTTCCTTGATGACCGAGGCGGCTTCGCGCTGGTACGCGGCCGGGGCCAGATGGAAGTTGATGAAGCCGGGTCCGGCGATCTCGACCTTGCTGACGTCCTCGCTGCGCGGCAGCGCCTCGACCAGTGCCTGCGCCAGTGCGCGCGGGTTGCTGCGCGCGGCCTTGGCCAGCAGCATCGCGGCGTTGGTGGCGAAGTCGCCATGGTCACGGGTCTTCGGGCGCTCGACCACGAAGTCCGGCGGCAGGGAGTCGGCGGGCAGGGTGCCATTGGCGCGCAAGGCTTCGATGCCTTGGCTGATCAGGGCGCGGAGGAGATTTTTCACGAGGCCTGCTGTGAGAATGAGCGGCGGAATCGCCCATTTTAGCGCAGATGCCGGCGGCCACGCTGACCGTTGCCTGCCTGTGCGGTCCCCCCGGGGCGGCCGGGGGGCCGGGGCTCAGCCGAACAGGCGGGCCTGGCGCTGGCCCAGCAGGCCACGTTCAGCAAACGAAACAGGGCGGCCTTCGCCCACTACGAAATGGTCGAGCAGGCGGATGTCGACCAGGGCCAGGGCCTGCTGCAGCTCCTCGGTGATGCGCGCGTCGGCCGGCGATGGCTCCGGGTCGCCGGACGGGTGGTTGTGGCTGATGATCACGGCGGCGGCATTGAGCTGCAGGGCGCGCCGCACGACCTCCCGCGGATAGACCGCCGCTGCGGTGAGGGTTCCGGCAAACAGTTCCTCGCACGCGATCAGCCGGTGGCGGTTGTCCAGGAACAGCACCAGGAACAGTTCGCGGGCCTGCCCGCGCAGACGGTGCTGCAGGTAGCGCCCCACCGCCCCGGGATTGTCGCCAACTGCTTCGCCGTGCTGCAGTTCGGCGGCCAGGTACCGGTGGGCCAGTTCCAGGCCGGCGGCCAGGGTGCAGCTGCGGGCCGGCCCCAGCCCGGGCAGTCGTGCCAGCTCGCCGGCAGGCCGGTCCAGCAGCACCCGCAGCGGACCGTGCGCGTGCAGCAGGTCGCGTGCGGTCTGCACGGCATCGCGGCCGCCGACCCCGGAGCCGAGGAACAGCGCCAGCAACTCCGCGTCGGACAGCATGGTGGGACCCCGCGCCAGCAGCTTCTCGCGGGGACGTTCCTGTTCAGGCCAGTCATGGATGGGCATGCCTGCATCATCGCCAGCGGCGCCCGGCGCTCCCATCGGCGCTTGCCGCCGATGACCGTCAGCCGATGCCTCAATCGCGCACGGTCTTCAGGTAGTCGAACAGTTCCTGGTTGCTCTGCAGTCCCAGCTTGCGCTTGGCCTCGGCCTTCTGCCGGCTGATCGTCTTCGGGCTGCGGCCGCAGCGGGCCGCGATGGCGTTGATGTTCAGGCCCTCGGCGAGCAGCTGCAGGACTTCCTGCTCGCGCGCGGAGAGCGAGACCGGTGTGCGCTGGAACAGCAGGTCGCGCGACTGCAGGTGATGACGCAGCTGCTGTGAGACGAAGACCTGGCCGGACATGGCTGCCGCGAGCGCCATCGGCAGTTCGGCAAAGCCGGCGCATTTGTCGACCAGGCCATCGATGCCTTCGCGCAGCAGCCTGTCCAGCAGTCCCGGGTGGCGCGCTCCGGTCAGCACCACCACCGGCAGGCCCGGATGACGCTCGCGCAGTGCGCCCAGCAGCGCAGGGCCGTCGGGGCCGGCGCCGGGCATGGACAGGTCGGTGAGGACGGCATGGCAGGTTTCACGCTGCAGCAGGTCGAGCAGCTGGGCACCGTCGGCCGCGCTGCCGGCCACCTGCATCTGGTGAGCCTCCAGCACGATACGGATGCCATGCAGTACAACCGGATGGTCGTCGGCGATGATGATGCGCGGTTGCACGCGGGATCCTCGGGGAAGCGGAGCGGCGCACCGGAGGTGGCCAGTACCGATTCTGCAAAGCCGACCAGGGGACGGGTATAGGAAAGTTCCGAATCATCGGCGGGTGAACCCGGGAACTGCGGTAGTGGAAGTTCCATCTGCTGATAGCTGCCGGCTATGTGCGCTGTGCATCGGGACATTACCGACCATCGGGTAAGCTAGCGCCCTCGTTTGCACAGGAATTCCAGGTGGCTGACTCCCCCAACGCATCCCCCGCGCCGGCCGGCGCGCTGGAAGGCCAGAAACTGCTGTTGTGTGTCGGCGGCGGGATTGCGGCTTACAAGGCCCTGGAACTGGTGCGGCGGCTGCGCGATGCCGGGGCGCTGGTGCAGGTGGCGATGACTGCCGGCGCCCAGCAGTTCGTGACCCCGCTCAGTTTCCAGGCCCTGTCCGGGCAGCCGACCCGCACTACGTTGTGGGACAGCGCCGCAGAACAGGCCATGGGCCACATCGAGCTGGCGCGCTGGGCCGACCGCATCGTGATCGCACCGGGCACCGCCGACCTGCTGGCGCGGCTGGCCCATGGTCACGCCGACGACCTGGTCAGCACGTTGTGCCTGGCCAGTACCGCGCCGCTGACCGTGTGTCCGGCGATGAACCATCGCATGTGGCTGCATCCGGCCACGCAGGCCAACGTCGCACTGCTGCGCCAGCGGGGCGCGCAGGTGATCGGACCGGTCGACGGGCCGTTGGCCGAGGGTGAGTCCGGCCCGGGGCGGCTGGCCGAGCCGGGTGACATCGTTGCCGCGCTGGCGGCCAACGGCAATGCCGTGGCGCCTGCCGCGCCCTCGGCAACCCGCGCGCTGCAGGGACTGCGTGTGCTGATCAGCGCCGGACCCACCTACGAGGACATCGACCCGGTGCGCTACGTCGGCAACCGCAGCAGCGGCAAGATGGGCTTCGCACTGGCCGCGGCCGCGGCGACGATGGGGGCGCAGGTGGTGCTGGTCAGTGGTCCCGTGCAGCTGCCGACGCCGGTCGGCGTGCAGCGCGTCGATGTGCGCTCGGCCGCACAGATGCGCGACGCCGTGCTCTCATCGCTGCCGGCCGACATCTATATCGGTGCCGCCGCCGTGTCCGACTACACCCCACGGCAGGTGGCGCCGCAGAAGCTGAAGAAGACCGCCGACAGCCAGTCACTGGTGATCGAACTGGTGCGTACCCCGGACATCCTGGCCGAGGTGGCCGCGCAGACGCAGTCGCTGAAGCTGGTGGTCGGTTTCGCCGCCGAAACCCACGACGTGGAGAAGTACGCGCGTGGCAAGCTGGTCGACAAACGCCTGGATCTGGTGATCGCCAACCAGGTCGGCATCAGTGGCGGTGGCTTCGAAAGTGACAACAACGCCGCCACGGCCTTCTGGCAGGATGGCGAACAGGTATTCCCGGCGACCTCCAAGCGCGAGCTGGCCGAACAACTGCTGGCGCTGATCGCGCGGAGACTTCAGGCATGACCCAGGTGATTTCATCGCAACCGTTGCAGGTCAAACTGCTCGATCCGCGCTTCGGCGACAGCTGGCCGCTGCCGGCGTATGCCACCGAGGCCAGTGCCGGCATGGACCTGCGCGCAGCGCTGGACACCGCGCTGACCCTGCAGCCGGGCGATACCGCGCTGGTTCCCAGTGGCCTGGCCATCCACATTGCCGATCCGCACCTGTGCGCGGTCATCCTGCCGCGTTCGGGCCTGGGCCATCGCCACGGCATCGTCCTCGGCAACGGCACCGGCCTCATCGACGCCGACTACCAGGGTCCGCTGCTGATCAGCGTCTGGAACCGGGGCCGCGAGGCCTTCACGATCGAGCCGGGTGACCGCATCGCGCAGCTGGTGGTGGTTCCGATTGCCCGCGTCAGCCTGCAGGTGGTGGATACTTTCACCGACAGCGTGCGGGGAACGGGTGGATTCGGCCATACCGGGGTGCGTTGACGGGGGACATTGATGAGCGGCATCGGGGAAAGGCAGCAGGGACGGTCGTTGGGGCGCAGCGCACCGCTGCTGGCAGTGCTGCTCGTGTTGCTGGCCGGCTGGTTCGGCTGGAGCGCCGTGCAGCAGTGGCGCCAGGAGGCAGGTGGCAAGGCGCTGGAAGAGGCGCGTGACCAGGCCGTGCAGGGCCTGCAACAGGCCGCCAGTGGCCAGTTGCAGCAGCTGCAGCAGCAGTTGAAGAACGAGCGCCTGCAGCAGGCGCTGCAGGCCGGCGATGCGTCCGCCGCTGCGCTGGCCCTGCGCGAGAGCTGGTCCGGCGTGGAGCGGGTGGAGGTGCTGGGCGCCGACCTGGCCGCTGCCTACGCCGATCCGGCCACCTTTGGCTATGCGCGCCTGGCCCTGCTGGAGCAGGCATTGGGCGAGGACCGGCCGAGCCTGCGGGTGGTCCGCGATGGGGGAGGCAACCGCCTCGGCCTGGCTGCGCCGGTGCAACTGGGCAGTCTGGGGGCGGCGGTGGTCTACGTCCGTCAGCCGCTGCTGCGCCTGACCGCGCCGCTGGATCAGATCCGCGCACCTGCCAGTGGTTTCCTCGGCCTGCGCCAGGGCACGCACGATCTGGTCACCCAGGGCGATTCCGGCCTGGCGCAGATCGCCGAGGCGCAGGCAAGGCCGATTGCCGGCACCCCGCTGCGGCTGGCAGCGGCCGTGCCCAACGTCGAACCCGGCCCGCTCGGTCTGGGCGCGCTGGCCAGCGGCATCGTCGCGCTGCTGCTGGCCTTCATCGCCGTGCTGCTGCTGGTCGGTCGCGATCGCCTGCCGAAGCGCCTGCCGCTGCCGCGGCGCACGTCCGCCGTCGAGGTGGATGAGGGCCCGACCCTGCGCGAGAGCCTGCAGATGGCGCCACCGCAGGTCGCCGAAGCTGCCGCCGACGCCACAGTGGCCCCTCCGCCGCCGGTCCCGGCGGAAGCGCTGGCAGCGGGCATCTTCCGGGCCTACGACATCCGCGGTGTGGTGGGCAGCGAACTGACGGCAAAGACCGCCGCGCTGATCGGCCAGGCCATCG
Source organism: Stenotrophomonas sp. STEN147 (assembly GCF_056757995.1). Taxonomy (NCBI): domain Bacteria; kingdom Pseudomonadati; phylum Pseudomonadota; class Gammaproteobacteria; order Lysobacterales; family Lysobacteraceae; genus Stenotrophomonas; species Stenotrophomonas sp. STEN147. Next base: position 18,065 of record NZ_JBRRCG010000018.1, on the reverse strand, counting down.
GTACCGCTGCGCTGGAACAGGGCCTGCGCGAGGTGGTGATCGGCCGTGACGGGCGCCTGTCCGGCCCCGAGCTGGCAGCCGGCCTGGCCGAAGGCCTGCGCCGTGCCGGCTGCGCGGTCATCGACATCGGCCTGGCGCCCACGCCGGTCGTCTATTACGCCGCATTCCACCTGCGTACCGGCACCTGCGTGGCGGTGACCGGCAGCCACAATCCTCCCGAGTACAACGGCTTCAAGGTCGTCATCGGCGGCGAAACGCTGTCCGGCGATGCCATCACCGGCCTGTACCAGCGCATCGTCGAGGGTCGCCTTGTGCAGGCGGCCGAACCGGGTGACTACCAGCAGCGCGATGTCGGCGCCGATTACATCCAGCGGATCGCCGACGATGTGCAGCTCGACCGCCCGCTGAAGGTGGTGGCCGACGCTGGCAACGGGGTTGCCGGTGCGCTGGCCCCGCAGCTGCTGGAAGCGATCGGTGCCGAGGTGATTCCGCTTTACTGCGATGTTGATGGCACCTTCCCCAATCATCATCCCGATCCCAGCGAGCCGGACAACCTGCAGGACCTCGTACAGACGGTCAAACGCTTTGGCGCTGATCTCGGCGTGGCCTTCGACGGTGATGGCGACCGCCTGGGCGTGGTCACCGGCGAGGGCAGGATCATCTACGCCGACCGCCTGCTGATGCTGTTCGCCGCCGATGTGCTGATGCGCAATCCCGGGGCGATGGTGATCTACGACGTGAAGTGCACGGGCAAGCTGTCCGACCACGTGCTGCGCAACGGCGGCAGCCCGCTGATGTGGAAGACCGGGCACTCGCTGATGAAGGCGAAGATGCGCGAGACCGATGCTGAGCTGGCGGGCGAGATGAGCGGCCACTTCTTCTTCAAGGAACGCTGGTTCGGCTTCGATGACGGGCTGTACGCCGCCGCGCGCCTGCTGGAGATCCTGGCCCAGCGCGAGGAAACCCCGGATGAGGTGCTGTCCGGACTGCCGGAGATGGTGGCCACACCGGAGCTGAAGGTGCCGGTGTCCGAGGGTACGCCGCACGCCCTGGTGGCGATGCTGGTCGCGGCAGCGCAGTCGCCGGACAACCCGTATGTGGGTGGCCGCCTGTCGACCATCGACGGCCTGCGTGTGGATTTCCCCGACGGCTGGGGACTGGTGCGCGCCTCCAACACCACCCCGGTACTGGTGCTGCGCTTCGAGGGCGACGACGAGGTGGCGCTGGAGCGCATCCAGGCACTGTTCCGCAGCCAGCTGCAGCCGATCGTCGGCGACACCCCGCTGGGGTTCTGATCGATCCGGGTGGGTGCCGACCGTTGGTCGGCACACCCTCACCCCTTGAACCGCAATCCGACACCAGGTTCGGTGAACAGGTAGCGTGAATCCAGCGCCGAATCGCCCAGCTTGTGCCGCAGCTTGCCCACCAGGATGCGCAGGTAGTGCGTGTCGTGCTGGTGGGTGGGTCCCCAGATCTCCTGCAGGATCTGCGGCTGGGTGACCACCCGGCCGGCATTGCGCAGCAGCAGCGACAGCAGCGCGTACTCCTTGCGGGTCAGCGCCACCGGCTCGCCCGCGATCGCCACCTCCCGGCGCACCAGGTCCACATGCAGATGGCCGTCGTCGAATACCGGAGGCGTACCATCGGTCGGCACGCTGCGTGTCCGCAACAGCGCGCGCACCCGCGCCATCAGTTCCTGCGTGCCGAAGGGCTTGGTCACATAGTCGTTGGCACCGTTGTCCAGCGCCCGCACCTTTTCCGCTTCTCCGGCACGTACGGTCAGCATGATGACCGGCACCTGGCTCCATTGCCGCAGCTGCTCCAGCACCTGGTGGCCCTCCATGTCCGGCAGGCCGATATCCAGGATCACCAGGTCCATGTCCTCGCTGGCAGCCAGCTGCAGGCCTTCCTGGCCGGTCGCGGCCTGCCTGACCTGATAACCCTGCGCCCGCAGGCTGATATCCAGGAAACGGCGGATTTGGGTCTCGTCATCGATCACCAGCACGCGCGGGGCCGGTACGCTCGCATCAATCGGGGTCGGGCTCATCGTGGGAGGCTGGCTTGAGCAGGGGCAGGGTGATGCGGATCAGGGTACCGCGACCGTCACGTCCCGGCAGCGCCTGCACGCTGCCGCCATGCGCGCCGATCATTCCCTGGCAGATGGTCAGGCCCAGACCGGTACCATGGCGGCCACGGTCGCCACGCTCGACGCTGTAGAACATGTCGAAGATGCGCGCCCGCTCTTCGTCGGGGATGCCGGGACCGGCGTCGATCACGTCGATGCGCAGTTGGCCGTCCAGTTCACGCGCCTGCACCTGTACCGCGGCATCGGCGGGGGAGAACTTGGCCGCATTCTCCATGACATTGAATACCGCCTGCTCGACCAGCGCCGGATGCACCCAGATCGGCGCCAGGGTCGGCGGGATATCCAGTTCCAGCCTCACGTTGGGCTGGTAGCGCTGCAGCCGTCGCGCGGCCGACCCGATCAACTCGTCCACCCCGATCCAGTCGCGGTTGATCTTCAGGCCTTCGTGGCCCAGCCGGGTCATGTCCAGCAGGTTCTGGATGTAGCGGTCCAGCCGTTCGCCTTCGACCAGGATGGTGTCCAGCAGCGCGCGGCGGTCAGCCACGTCCATCGCCGTGCCATAGCTGGCCAGGCTGTCGGCCGATCCGATCATCGCCGCCAGCGGCGAGCGCAGATCGTGCGATACCGAAGACAACAGAGCAGAGCGCAGGCGCTCGGTCTCATTGCTGACGTGCGCCCGCTCCAGCTCGGCCACCAGCCGCGTGCGCAATGCCGCCTGGGCAATGTCGTCCACCATCGCTTCGGCCAGCTGGCGCTGCTCGGGCAGCAGGCGTGCACCTGGCAGATACAGGCCGGCCACGCCGATTGCACGGTCCTCGCCATCAAGCAGGGGCAGGAACCACCATTGCGCGCCGGCCAGCGTATCGGTGAAACGCCCGCTGGGCTGGCCGTGGCGCAGCGCCCAGTCGGCGGCAGCCAGGTCGGTGTCGCCGGGCAGGGTGCGGCCGCCGGCGGTGGTGTCCACGCCGATCCGCAGCCATGCCGGCACGTCCATCGCCTGCTCCAGCGCATGGCGGCCGGCCAGTGCCACCTCGCCATCGCCGGCAGCGCTGGCCAGCTGTCGCCCCAGCTGCTGCCGCGCGCGCGCATGCCGGTTGGCGGCCCGCAGGGCGATCACCTGCATGCGCAGCCGTGATGCCAGGCGCCCGGCCACCAGTGCCGCTGCCAGGAACAGGAACACGGTGATCACGCCTTGGCGTGCGCCGATGGCGAAGGTGAAGCGTGGTGCGATGAACAGGAAGTTGTAGGCGAGGAAGCACAGGATCGCGGCCATGACCGCCACGCTGGCGCGGGTGCGGGCTGCGACCAGCACGACCGCCACGATGAACACCATCGACAGGTCGGCCATGCCCACCCAGCGTTCAACCAGCCACGCGACCAGGCAGGCCAGCGCGGTGGCGAGCAGGGCCTGCAGTGGTTCGTGGTTGATGCCGCGCGCCGGCGGCAACAGGCCTTCGCGGCGCGAACGCGCACGTGCCTGCGGCGTGCTGATGATGGTGATTTCGTAGTGCGCACCGCGCTGGATCAGCTGCTGGGTCAGGGTGCGGTTGAACATCCGTGCCAGCGGCCGCTCGCGGGTGCGGCCCAGCACCAGGGTCGAGACACCGTTGTGCGCGGCGTGGTCGAGCAGGGCATCGGCGATGCTGGAGCCATGCAGCAGTTCGGCATCGCCGCCCAGGCGACGTGCCAGCGCGAACGCCGCGTCGATCTCGCGTCGGGTTGCTTCGTCCTGGCGTCGTCCCTGCACCGTCACCACCGTCCACGGCGCATCGCGCCGTTCGGCAATGCGGCGCGCGACCCGCACCAGATACTCGCTCTGCCCGCCACCATCGATCGCCACCAGTACGCCGCGGCGCAGCGGCAGGTTGCCCTCGCCGCGTGCGGCACGGGTCTCGCGCAGGCTGCTGTCGACGCGATCAGCGGCTTCCTGCATGGCCAGCTCGCGCAGTGCGGTCAGGTTGGCCGGCGAGAAGAACGCCTGCAGTGCCTGTGCCGCCTGCTCCGGCACGTACACCTTGCCCTGCTGCAGGCGGGCGATCAGTTCGCGTGGCGGCAGGTCCACCAGCACGATGTCGTGCAGGCGGTCGAGCACACCGTCCGGCACGGTTTCGCTGACCCGCACCCCGGTGATGCGCATCACCACGTCATTGAGGCTTTCCAGGTGCTGGATGTTGACCGTGGTCCAGACATCGATGCCCGCATCCAGAAGCTCCATGACATCCTGCCAGCGTCGCTCGTGGCGGCTGCCCGGTGCATTGCGATGTGCCAGTTCGTCGACCAGCACCAGCGCCGGGCGCCGCGCCAGCACGGCATCCAGGTCCATTTCCTGCAGGGCGTGGCCGTGGTAGGCCACGTCCTTCAGCGGCAGCCGTGGCAGTCCTTCCAGCAACGCCTGGGTATCGGCACGGCCATGCGTCTCCACCAGCCCCACCACCAGGTCGACCCCCCGGCGCAGCTGTTCCTGCGCGCGGTTGAGCATCGTGTAGGTCTTGCCCACGCCCGGCGCCGCGCCGAGGAATACCGTCAGCTTGCCACCGGCTTCGCGTTGCAGGCCTTCCACCAGGGCGTCGGCCTGGCGGGTTCGCAGGTCAGTCATGGCGGCCATTGTGCGCGCAGCGGGTGCACGATCGCATCACGGCCTGGCGGCTGCGTGGTCCAGCGCGAAGTTCAGCGTCACCACGTTCACCCGCGGCTGGCCGAACAGACCCCATTGGCGTCCCTCGGTGTGGGCCTGCAGCAGCGCCTGCACACGTTCCACCGGCAGGCCCCGGGCACGCGCCACGCGGGCCACCTGCAGCTGCGCCGCCGCCGGCGTCAGCTGCGGATCGAGCCCGCCGCCGGATTGGGTGACGAGGTCTGCCGGCACCTGGTCCGGTGCGACGCCTTCGCGCGCTGCGACCGCAGCCGTGCTTGCGGCGACGCGCTCGGTCAACGCAGGGTTGCTGCGTGCCAGGTTGGAGCCGGCCGCCGCCATCGGGTCATAGTTGGCGGCCGATGGCCGCGCCTGGAAGTAGCCATCGCCAGTGAACGGCTGCGCCAGCCACGCCGACGCACGCACCTGGCCGCTGCCATCGCGCAGCAGGCTGCCTTCGGCCTGCATCGGGTACGCCAGGCCGGCAAAACCGGTGGCGATGCCGGCGTAGACCGCACCGGCCAGCAGCAGGGTCGCCACACCCAGGCCGATCGCCGGGCGCCAGCTGGCGTCGTCCTGCAGGCGCGCCATGCGGGATGCGGCCTTTGCTTCGCGCGGAAGGGAAGAAGAAGTGGAAGCAGAGCGTTTCATGAGCCGGATACCAGGACAAGAAGGAGGTCGATCGCCTTGATCGCCGCGAACGGCAGCAGCACGCCACCCAGGCCGTACACCAGCATGTTCCGGCGCAGCAGCGCGGTGGCCGTGGCCGGGCGGAAGCGCACGCCCCGCAGAGCCAGCGGAATCAGAGCGGGAATCACCAGGGCGTTGAAGATCAGCGCGGCCAGCACCGCGTTGCGCGGACTGGACAGCTGCATCACGTTCAGCGCCGCCATCGCGGGTACCGCCGCGGCGAACAGCGCCGGCAGGATCGCGAAGTACTTGGAGACATCGTTGGCCAGCGAGAAGGTGGTCAGCGCGCCGCGGGTGATCAGCTGCTGCTTGCCTACCTCCACCACCGCCAGCAGCTTGGCCGGATCCGAATCCAGGTCGACCATGTTGCCGGCTTCCTTGGCGGCCTGCGTGCCGGAGTTCATGGCCAGCCCGATGTCGGCCTGGGCCAGCGCCGGCGCATCGTTGGTGCCATCGCCGACCATCGCCACCAGACGGCCCCCGGCCTGTTCCTGGCGGATGCGTGCCAGCTTGTCCTCGGGCCGGGCTTCGGCGATGTAGTCGTCGACGCCGGCTTCGGCAGCGATGGCGGCCGCGGTCAGCGGGTTGTCACCGGTGATCATCACCGTCCGGATGCCCATCGCCCGCAGCTGTGCGAACTTCTCGCGCATGCCGTGCTTGACCACGTCCGACAGTTCGATCACGCCCAGCACATGGCGACCTTCCGCCACCACCAGCGGCGTGGCGCCGTTGCGGGCGACCTGTTCGACGCGCCCGCACAGCTCGGCCGGCACCACGCCTCCCTGCGCCTGCACATGGTTGCGGATCGCATCCAGCGCACCCTTGCGGATCTGCCGGCCATGGGCAAGGTCAACGCCGGACATGCGGGTCTGCGCACTGAAGGCCAGGTAGACGGCCTGCTCCGGCTCGGCGGTGGTGCACCCCTGCTCGCGTGCCAGGCGCACGATCGACTTGCCTTCCGGGGTCGGGTCGGCCAGCGAGGACAACAGGGCCGCGTCGCGCAGCTGGCTGGCGTCGATTCCCGCCAACGCATGGAAGTGGCTGGCCTGGCGGTCGCCGTAGGTGATGGTGCCGGTCTTGTCCAGCAGCAGCACATCGACGTCGCCGGCCACTTCCACCGCCTTGCCCGACTTGGCCAGCACGTTGGCCGCCAGGGCGCGGTTCATGCCGGCGATGCCGATGGCCGGCAACAGTCCGCCGATGGTGGTCGGGATCAGGCAGACCAGCAGTGCGATCAGCAGCAGTGGATCGACCTGGACGCCGACATGGGCGCCGATGGCCGGCAATGTCGCCACCACCACCAGGAAGGTCAGCGTCATCGCCGCCAGCAGCAGGGTCAGGGCGACCTCGTTCGGTGTCTTCTGCCGGTTGGCGCCTTCCACCAGCGCGATCATCCGGTCCAGGAAGCTGTGGCCCGGCTCGGCGGTCACACGCACGACGATCTGGTCGGACAGCACCTTGGTGCCGCCGATCACACCGGAGCGATCGGTACCCGCTTCGCGCAGCACCGGTGCCGATTCGCCGGTCACCGCCGCTTCGTTGATGGTGGCCAGGCCCTGCACGATCTCGCCATCGGCTGGCACCAGCTCGCCGGCACTGACGATGACGTGGTCGCCCGGGCGCAGTTCGGCGGCCGGCACCTGCGTTTCTGCGGCCCCTGGCTGCGCGGCGGCCAGTCGGCGCGCCACCAGGTCCTGGCGGGCACGGCGCAACGATGCGGCCTGGCCCCGGCCGCGTGCTTCGGCGACGGCCTCGGCGAAGTTGCCGAACAATACGGTGACCAGCAGGATCGCGGTCACCGCCAGGCCGAAGCCCAGTGGAGCGTTGCCGGTCAGGGTGATGATCGCGGCGACGATCGTGCCGGCCATCACCACCGCCATTACCGGGCTGCGCACCAGATGCATCGGTGAAAGCTTGCGTACGGCGTCGACCAGTGCGCGGCGCAGGCCGGCCGCATCGAGCAGGGCAGGGCGTGACGCAAGCGGGTTACGGGTTGAGGTTGTGTGGCTACTCATGGGGGTGTCCTCAATGCAGTCCCAGGCTCAGGTGGTCGGCGATCGGGCCAAGCACCAGCGCCGGCATGAACTGCAGCACGGTCAGGATGACGATCACCGACACCAGGGTCAGGGCGAACGTCGGGGTTTCGATCTGCAGGCTGCCCGCCGATTCCGGTGCCTGCCGCTTGGCGGCGAGCTGGGCAGCAACCACCAGCGGAATCACCAGCAGCGGAAAGCGACCCAGCAGCAGCACCAGCGAGCAGCTCAGGTTCCACCACGGCGTGGCATCACCCAGTCCCTCGAAGCCCGAACCGTTGTTGGCATAGGCCGATACGTATTCGTAGAACACCTGGCTGATGCCGTGGAAGCCGGGATTGGAGGTGCCGGCCAGGCCGGGCACGGCCAGAGTGACCGCGGTGAACACCAGCAGGGTGATGGGCTGCAGCAGCACCAGCAGGGCCAGCAGGCGCACCTGCGGAGTCTCCAGCTTGCGACCGAACAGTTCCGGCGTCCGGCCGGTCATCAACCCCGCCAGGAACACGCCCAGCAACAGGTAGACGATGAACTGCTGCAGGCCGCAGCCGATGCCACCCCAGATCGCACTGACCAGCATGTTGACCAGGGCAATGCCACCGCTCAGCGGGGCCAGCGAATCGTGCATGCCGTTCACCGAGCCATTGGACACCTGCGTCGTCACCGCCGCCCACAGCGCGGTGCCGTCGGCGCCGAAACGTACTTCCTTGCCCTCCATCAGCAGGGGCGTGGCCGCACTGGCACTGTGGCCTTCGCTCCACACCATGGCGCCGGTGGACAGCAGCGACATTCCCAGCATGCAGACGAACACCAGCGCGCCGAAGCGACGTCGCCCGGTGAATGCCCCGATCATGAAGATCACCGCCATCGGTACCAGCAGGATGCCGATCACTTCGAGAAGGTTCGAAACCGGCGTCGGATTCTCCAGCGGGAAGCTGCTGTTCGGGCCATACCAGCCGCCGCCGTTGGCGCCCAGCTGCTTGGCGGCGACCATCGCCGCGACCGGACCCAGCGGCAGCTTCTGCGTCGTCATGCCGGCGGAGGCATCGATCGGCGTAGCCTGCGGCCCCGCCGCCAGCGTCGACGGCACGCCCTGGCTGGTCAGCAGCAGTGTCCACAGCAGGCACAGCGGCAACAGGACGCGCACGCACAGGCGCACCACGTCGGCGTAGTAGTTGCCCACTGCGACCTGGCGGTCATCGCCGGCGCTGCCTGTGGCCGACTGCGGCGCCGGCGCGAACAGCGCGCGCAGTGTGGCCACCGCCAGCGCCAGGCCCATCATCGGGGTCACCACCTGCAGACCAGTGATCCCGGTCATCTGCGAGAGGTAGGACAGCTGCGCCTGGCCCGAATAGTGCTGCTGGTTGGTGTTGGTCAGGAACGAGATCATCGTGTGCAGCGCGGTGTCCCAGCGCATGTTCGGGATCTGGTCCGGATTCAGCGGCAACCACGCCTGGGTCATGAACACCGCCAGGGTCAGCACCGCCACCACCCCATTGCTGAGCAGGAATGCCAGCACGTAGCCACGCCAGGACATCGAGCGTGCGGGATCGACGCCGAAGACCTTGTACAGCGGCGTTTCGATCCAACGGAACAGCACGTCGACCTTCATCGGCGTGCCGCGCATCACGCGCGCCAGGTACAGTCCCAGCGGCCATGCCAGCGCGACGCTGGCAGCAAGAATGACAAGAATTTCAATCATGGCCGGCTCCGCTCAGAACGACTCGGGCCGCAGCACGACATACAGAAGATAGGCGGCGGCGATCAGCACCAGCACGCCACACACCAACGACAGCCAGGGGGACATGGGAATTGCGTCCTGGTGGAACCCCTCCACCTCAGGCCGTCATGGTCGGCCTGCGCCCCGTAAACGCACTACCCGGCGGACCGGGCCGGCGCGTAAAGACTGCATAAATTCCGCGCGTCAGGCCGTAACCTGGCCACGGGTAGCGCCGGGCCATGCCCGGCGGCAGGCGCGTTTTCAGCCAGCCGGGGCAGCCGGCGCCAGGCCCTTCAGCTCGCGATAGCGCTGCAGGGTGCTTTCGATCTCCGCCTTCAACGCCTGCTGCTGCTGCAGGAAGCCGGACTGCAGGCGCTGCTGCGACTGCAGCTGTACGTGCCGCTGGCGGATCGCTTCGGCCTGCGGGTCGCCCACCTTGGCGCCCGCCAGCTCGCGGTCGCCGGCCGCCGACAGCAGCGCGACCAGCGATTCACGCAGGCTGGCCACGTTGTACTGGGCGGTCTTGAGGTTGTTGTCGAGCACTTCCTGGCGCTCGGCGAACACCCGCCGCAGGTCGTCTTCGCTGCCGTAGGTGGTCAGCATCGCCTGCTCGGTGCGCTGGCGGGTCTGCTCGGCCATCCGGTCCAGCTGCTGCTGTGCCGCCGCGGTACTGGCGGCGGCACGTTCTTCGTCGGTCAGCGCGCGCTGCACCTGCGCATTGCGCAGCCCACTGCGGGCATTGAACTCGTCGCGCGCGTGGTTGACCGCATCGGCAGGAAGCGCATCGCTGCAGATCCGCTCCTGGCCCTCGTTCCAGCAGTACAGCTTCTTCTCGACCTTGTCGCCGCCTCGCGACTGCCCCGCCACGGTGAACGGCAGGGCCAGCAGCAGGCCGGCGAAGAGAACAGCAGGAATTCGGGACATGCGACCTTCCCCTGGCGGTCAGCGTGTGGAGCGGACGCCGTACTGGGCCCGATAGGCTTCCAGCGGCTGCCGGTAGCCGACAAGTTCCGGGTTTCCCGAGGCGAAATCAAGCAGGTCGCCCAGCGAAGCCACTGCGATCACCGGGATGCCGGCTTCCTCGGCCACTGCCTGCGCCGCGGAGCGGCGATCGGCTTCCGAAGCGATCTCCTGGCGATCCAGAGCGACCACAATGCCGGCCGGAGTGCCGCCTGCCGCGCGGATGATGGCCAGCGCTTCGCGGATCGCAGTACCCGCAGTGATCACGTCATCGACGATCAGCACGCGCTTGCCATTCATGTCGGCGCCGATCAGCTGGCCGCCTTCGCCATGGTCCTTGGCTTCCTTGCGGTTGAACGACAGCGGCAGGTCGCGGCCACGCTGGGCCAGCTCGCAGGCCATTGCCGTGGCCAGCGGAATGCCCTTGTAGGCCGGGCCGAACACCACGTCGTACTTGACCCCGCTGGCGTCGATGGCATCGGCATAACAGGCGCCGAGCTGGGACAGCAGCGAGCCGGAGTCGAAGCGACCGGCGTTGAAGAAATAGGGGCTCAGCCGGCCGGACTTGAGGGTGAACTGGCCGAAGCGCAGGGCGTCGGCGGTCAGGGCCAGCTGCAGGAAACGGTGACGGTGGTCGCTCATCAAAACTCGATTCATCTTCATTTGGAGCACAAATCCTAATGCAGCCGGGCCTTCCGCGCTCGTCGGCGCTCTTCCGGGGGGCCGTCCGGCCGCGTCCGCCGGACTGCGCAGCCCAGCAGCCAACCGGTATGCTTGCCCGGTTTCCCGCCGTAGGTCCCCCGCATGCGCATCATCAGTTTCAACGCCAATGGCATCCGTTCCGCCGCGACCAAAGGCTTCCTCGACTGGTTCCGCGCCCAGGACGCCGACGTCCTGTGCCTCCAGGAGACCAAGGCCCAGGAAGACCAGCTGACCGACCCGATGTTCCGGCCCGACGGACACCATTGCTTCTACCGCGATGCCATCACCAAGAAGGGCTACAGCGGCGTGGCGATCTACAGCAGGCGGGAACCGGACCAGGTCATCACCTCGCTGGGCTGGGCGCCGTTCGACGATGAGGGGCGCTATATCGAGGCGCGCTTCGGCAACCTCAGCGTGGTGTCCTTCTACATTCCGTCCGGCAGCTCCGGCGACCTGCGCCAGGGATTCAAGTTCGAAGTGATGGAGTGGCTGCGGCCGATCCTGGAGGAGTGGGCGCGCAGCGGTCGCGACTACGTGCTGTGTGGCGACTGGAACATCGTGCGGTCGGCGCTGGACATCAGGAACTGGAAGTCCAACCAGAAGAATTCCGGCTGTCTGCCCGAAGAGCGCGACTGGCTCAACGCGCTGTGCGCCGATCATGGCCAGGCCACCGACGTGGCGGCCGGTCGTGGCTGGGCCGATGCGTATCGCCTGCTCAATCCCACCGGGGAGGACTACACCTGGTGGAGCAACCGCGGGGCGGCCCGCGCCAACAACGTGGGATGGCGCATCGACTACCAGTTCATCACGCCGGGCCTGCGCGACAAACTGCGTGGCTGCTCGATCTACCGCGAAGAGCGCTTCTCCGACCACGCCCCGTTCACCGTGGACTACGACCTGTGAGCGAGGCGGCCAGGCCGGTCAGCTACAAAGGCTGGGCAGGAATCAAGCGCGCCTTCGGTACACCGTCGGCGCTGACCATGGCCATGCTGGGTTTCGGCAGTGGCCTGCCGTTCCTGCTGATCGCGTCGCAGACCTTGTCCACGCGCCTGCGCGATGTGGGGCTGGACCTGGGCAGCATCGGCCTGATCAGCCTGGCCAGTTTCTTCTACCTGCTCAAGTTCCTGTGGGCACCGCTGCTGGATCGGTATGCCTTCCCGTTGCTGGGCCGGCTCGGCCGTCGTCGCTCCTGGCTGCTGGTATCGCAGGTCATGGTGCTGGTCGGACTGATCGCGCTGGCCTTCGTGCGCCCCGAACAGGGCGTCTGGCCCCTGGTGATGTGGGTGCTGGTGGCGTCCTTTGCCGGCGCCACCCAGGATTCGGCCGTGGATGCCTACCGTATCGAGATCGCGCCGCAGACCGCTCAGGCCGCGCTGGCGGCCACCTACACGTTGGGTTACCGGATCGGCCTGATCCTGGCCGGTGCCGGCGCGCTGTATCTGGCCCAGTTTGAGGGCTGGGTCATCGCGTATCTGGCAATGGCCGCCCTGATGCTGCTGCCGATCATCACCACGCTGCTGTGCGCCGAACCGGAGCGTCCCGCCACCGCCGTGCAGCGCCGCATCGATGTCGCCGAAGCCTTCGTCCAGCCGATCACAAGTTTCTTCAGCCGCAACGGCGTCGCATTGGCGCTGGTGCTGCTGGCCTTTGTCGGCCTGTTCAAGTTCCCTGACCAGGTCATCGGGGTGATGGCGGGGCCGTTCTACCTCGATTCCGGCTTCGACAAGGCCGACATCGCCACGGTCTCCAAACTGTTCGGGGTGTGGATGGGCATCGGCGGTGCCTTCCTGGGAGGCATCGCGGTGGCCGCGTTTGGCTTCCGGCGCATGCTGCTGGTGGCGGCACTGGGCGTGGCGCTGTCCAATCTGGCCTTCCTGCTGATGGCGCACAACCCGGGCAAGCTGTGGGCGTTCTATGCCGCCCTCAGTGCCGACAACCTGTTCCAGGGCTTTGCAGGCACCGTGCTGGTCGCCTTCATGTCGTCATTGACGGACCGCAACTTCACCGCCACCCAGTATGCGCTGCTGGTCTCGCTGGCCAACCTGCCCGGCAAGTTCGTCGGCGGTGTGTCGGGCTACATCGTCGAGGCCACCTCCTACAGCACGTTCTTCATCCTCAGCTCGGTCACCGTGGTGCCGACCCTGCTGCTGCTGGTCTGGCTGTGGCCGCGCATCGTCGACCGCGGGCCACCGCCGGCCGCCTGATTGCCTGCCCGCCCGGTCTGCGGGATCATCGCCCCCGACGCGCCGAGGGGGCGGTGCCTTGCGAACGGGGAGTGAGCATGGCTGATGTTGTGCTGCGGGACCTGGACCCGCTGCTGCTGGAACGCATCCGGCGGGTCGCGGTTGCCCGTGGCTGGAGCCACGAACAGACCTGTGCGGCGCTGCTGGAACAAGGGTTGTTCAGCAGCGAGCTGGAGGTCCGCTCCGGTTTTGGCGATACCGAGGTCGATGCGCTCGCTGCGGCCATCATCGCGCTGCAGGCGCTGCCGGCCGGGCAGGGCTTCGATTGATCTGATACCTCACCGCCGGGCATGGCCCGTCGCTACCAGGAGGGTGCCGAAGGGCGCGCACCCGGCGGAGGGCGCCGAAGGGGGTAGCGCCGGGCCATGCCCGGCGGAGGCTGCCGCCTCAGGCCAGATGGATCGCGCCGAGAATCCGCGGTCCCTTTGCGCCGGTGACACTCGGCAGGTTCCCCGCCAGCCCGTCCATCGTCCGCTGCGCCAGCCAGGCGAAGCCCATGGCTTCCACGTACTCCGGGTCCAACCCATGCACGGCGCTGGATTCCACCTGCAGCGCCGGCAGCCGTTCGGCCAGCCGTTTCATCAACTGCCGGTTGTGCACGCCGCCGCCACAGACCAGCAGGCGGCGTGTCTGCGGCTGCTGCGCCAGCAGCGCATCGGCCACGGTCGCCACGGTCAGCTCAAGCAGGGTCGCCTGCACATCGGCAGCGGCGTACTGGCCTTCACCCATGTGCGCCTCCGCCCACGCCAGATGGAACTGTTCGCGACCGGTACTCTTCGGCGGGGGCAGGTCGAACCAGGGGTCCGCACGCCAGCCCGCCAGCAGGGGGCCATCCACCACACCGCTGGCGGCATAGGCGCCTTCGGCATCGAAGGTGCGCCCGGTGTGGCGCTGGCACCACGCATCCATCAGCGCATTGGCTGGACCGGTGTCGAAGCCGCGTACGGCACCCTTCCGCGGGATCAGGGTCAGATTGGCGATGCCGCCCAGGTTGAGCACGGCCCGGTCCTCGTCGGCCGTGCCCAGCATGCCGAGGTGGAAGGCCGGCATCAGCGGTGCGCCATGACCGCCGGCAGCCACGTCGCGGCGGCGGAAATCGCACACCGTGGTGATCCCGGTCAGCTCGGCGATGCGGTTGCCGTCGCCCAGCTGCACGGTGAAGGCCGGATCGGCCAGCGGCCGGTGGCGCACGGTCTGCCCATGCGAGCCGATCGCCCGCACGCGGGTGCGGTCCACGCCGGATTCCTCCAGCAACTGGTTGGCGGCCTCGGCGAAGGCGATCGCGATCCGCGCGTCGAGTTCGCCAAGCTCCTCCAGCGACGCCAGCGGCCCCCCTTCGCCCAGCGCCACCAGCCGCGCGCGCAGCAGGGGCTCCCAGCGCGCCGTCAGGCCATGCACGAAGCGGCAGCCGCCCTCGTCGGGAAACTGCACCAGCGCGGCATCGATACCGTCGGCGCTGGTGCCTGACATCAGGCCCAGGTACAGGGGAGTGTTGGCGTCGGCAGGTGTGCTCATGGCGCGCAAAAGAAAAGGACGCGGCAAGCTTGGGCTGCCGCGTCCTTGTTCGTCAACGCAGGTCTCAGCCGCGCTTGCGGCCGCGGGTCTGCGTGTCCTTGGCGCTGGCCACCTCCGTGGCCGCCTCGTCCCGACCGGTCGGCGCCGGGCTGGCGTCGGCGTAGATCAGCTTCTCCATGCCCTGGATGCGCGCCATCGCCGGCGCGGTCTGGGCGCGGAAGGCGGCCAGCTCGGCGCCCTTGAGCGGCTCCGGCGGCGGCATGGTCACCGTCAGCGGGTTGCGGTGCACGCCGTTGACGCGGAATTCGTAGTGCAGGTGCGGGCCGGTGGCCAGGCCGGTCGAGCCGACATAGCCGATCACCGTGCCCTGCGCCACGCGCTGGCCGGTGCGGATGTTCGCAAAGCGCGACATGTGCCCGTACAGGGTGGTGTGGCCACGACCGTGGTCGAGGATCACCACATTGCCGTAGCCGCGCTGCACGCCGGCGAACTGCACGCGCGCATCGCCGGCCGCCATGATCGGCGTGCCGGTGCGGGCGGCGTAGTCCACGCCCTTGTGCATGCGCATCTTGCCCAGCACCGGGTGCTTGCGCGCGCCGAAGGTCGAGCTCAGGCGCGCGAACGGGATCGGCATGCGGATGAAGCTCTTCTTCAGCGAGCGCCCATTGATGTCGTAGTACTCGGACTTGCCGTTGCGTTCGAAGCGGAAGCCCGAATAGGTCTTGCCGCCGGTGGTGAAGGTCGCTGCCAGGATCTTGCTGGTATCGACCTTTTCGCCCTCGCGCCAGGTCTCATCCATCACCACGCTGAAGCGGTCGCCCGGCTGCAGGTCCTTGGAGAAGTCGATGTCGTACTTGAAGATGTCGTCGGTCATGGTGGCGATCGCCGAGGGTGACAGCCCGGCCCGGCGCGCTGCGGCATACAGCGAACTGGTGATCTCACCACTGGTGACCACCGTGCGCGTGGAGGTCTCGCGCTTGGTCACGGTTTCCTTGATGTTGTCGCCGGCCAGGCTCAGCTCGACCCGGTTCTCGCCGTCGCGGTCGAAGCGGATGCTGCGCAGGTCGCCGGACAGCGGCATGTCGAAGGCGATCTCGGCGCCCGGGCGCAGCTTCGTCAGCGATTCGCGGGCACCGGGGTGGTCCAGGACGCGGTGCAGGGTGGTCGCCGGAATGCCGGCCTGGTCGAACAGCTCGCTGAGGGTCTGGCCACGTTGTACGCGCAGGACCTGCCAGCTGTCACCCGGCACCTGCTGCTGTCGGGCCAGCGACAGCGGCGGCAAGGGCAGGGCCAGGCTGGTGTGGCTGTCGGCGTAGGGGGCGTCGATGGTGTGCGAGAAACCGGGGACGATCGTGGCGACCAGCGCACCGATGGTCGCGAACAGGCTGGCATGCATCCAGTGACGCCGGGTCCAGCGCTCATTGAAGGCGGCGGGAAGATGTTGCCTGAGCTTCCGATGCAGGGCGTTGTCGTGCAGGACGTGAAGGCGTTCCTGGAAGCGCTGCTTGCGTGCGCGCCCTTGTTCGGAGTTGTGCATCGGCGGTTTTTCCTGGCTGGCCCGGGAGCGCGGGCCTGAACGCCGG
Source organism: Stenotrophomonas sp. STEN147 (assembly GCF_056757995.1). Taxonomy (NCBI): domain Bacteria; kingdom Pseudomonadati; phylum Pseudomonadota; class Gammaproteobacteria; order Lysobacterales; family Lysobacteraceae; genus Stenotrophomonas; species Stenotrophomonas sp. STEN147. Next base: position 1,904 of record NZ_JBRRCG010000018.1, on the reverse strand, counting down.
TTACCATAGACACCTGAGAAAAGCGCGTCAAACCCTTGTGCCCATTGGCTTTTGTGAAGCCAATCGGGTTAACTTGGCTTTAACACCCCCACACAAGAATCGGCGTTGCCGGGAGTAGTCACGTGTCCTCGATTGAAGAAGCCCTTTCCCTGATCGGCCGTGGTGCCGACGAGATCCTCAAGCTCGAGGATCTGCGTGCGCGCCTGCAGGAAGGCCGTCCGCTGCGGATCAAGGCTGGCTTCGACCCCACCGCGCCGGACCTGCATCTGGGTCATACGGTGCTGCTGAACAAGATGCGCCAGTTCCAGGACCTCGGTCATCAGGTCATCTTCCTGATCGGCGACTTCACCGGCATGATCGGCGACCCTTCGGGCAAGAGCCTGACCCGCAAGCCGCTCAGCCGCGAGGATGTGCTGGCCAATGCCCGCACCTACGAGGAACAGGTGTTCAAGGTGCTGGACCGCAGCCGTACCGAAGTCCGCTTCAATTCCGAGTGGTTCGGCAGCATGGGGGCGGCCGACATGATCCGCCTGGCCGGCCAGCACACCGTGGCACGCATGCTGGAGCGCGACGACTTCGCCAAGCGCTACGCCGCACAGCAGTCCATCGCCATCCACGAGTTCCTGTACCCGCTGGTGCAGGGCTACGACTCGGTCGCCTTGGAGGCGGACGTCGAACTGGGCGGTACCGACCAGAAGTTCAACCTGCTGATGGGTCGTGGCCTGCAGGAGCACCACGGGCAGAAGCCGCAGGTGGTGCTGACCATGCCGCTGCTGGAAGGCCTGGACGGCGTCAACAAGATGTCCAAGTCGCTGGGCAACTACATCGGCATCAGCGAGCCGGCCATCGACATCGTCACCAAGACCATGAAGGTGGACGATGCCCTGATGTGGCGCTGGATCGAACTGTTGTCCTTCGATATCAGCCAGGCCGAGGCCGCGCAGCTGCGGGAGCAGGTGGCCAGCGGCGGTCTCAACCCGCGCGTGGTGAAGCTGCGCTTGGCGCGGGAGCTGGCAACCCGCTTCCACGACGCAGCCGCCGCCGAACAGGCCATTGCCGGCTGGGAAGCGGCGGTGACCGGACAGGGCGACATCACCCAGTTGCCGCTGCAGGACGTGGCGATTCCGGCCGAAGGCCTGCGCATCGCGGCGCTGCTGACCGCTGCCGGGCTGACTCCGAGCAACTCCGAAGCCAACCGCAAGCTCAAGGAGCGCGCCGTCAAGGTGGATGGCGAGGTCGTGGAAGATGGTCAGCAGGTGCTGCGGCCGGGCTTCGAAGGTCTGCTGCAGGTGGGTAAGCGCACATTCGCCCGTGTGCGCCTGATCGCAGCCTGAGATCTGTCGGACGAGCGCCGGGCACACGCCCGGGCGCTCGTGGCGCCGTTCATCGGGCGCCTGTCGGATGAACGGTGCCAACATCCGATGAAAAAAGTCGCCACACCCCCTTCACAAATGGAGCGAACAGGGACATACTTTCCCTCCCCCGTCGCAGGGGCCGCCACCAAGGGGCTTGAGCGACACCAGGGCGCCCATCACCCCGAACGAGATGATCGAACGAAGGTGTTGACGGACTGAAAAAGTCTGGCATAATGGGCGGCTCGCTACGAAGGAAACTTCGCAGCACACGGGAATGGCGCTGAGGCCACTTCCCCGGATCTTTGAAAGTATGCGCAGGTATCTTGTGAAGGCGCCTGCAGGAAGGATGATTGTCCATCTTGCAGACGTTTGATCAAGCAACTATTAATTGTTTTAAAGCAAGCGATACGTTGCCAGAATCATTCATCTGCAGCTTTGAATTTTTGCCTTCGGGCAATGCAGTTTTAAGTGAAGAGTTTGATCCTGGCTCAGAGTGAACGCTGGCGGTAGGCCTAACACATGCAAGTCGAACGGCAGCACAGAGGAGCT
>NZ_JBRRCG010000017.1:0-77921 GCF_056757995.1 Stenotrophomonas sp. STEN147 | reverse complement strand
GATCTGACCCCAAGGCATGTGCGGGCAGGTCGCAGAGATCTGTCGAAGGCGGGGTGGGTCCGGTGGCAGGGGTGTGAGCGGCATGGATGCCGCGACCAAGCCCCCAAGGACGGGTTTACGGCGTCCCCGCAACCCGACACCGCCCCGCCCGACAAACAGAAAAGCCAGAGCCGGCTGTTGCTCCGGCTCTGGCTTCTGCTGTGGAACTTGACGTTGCCTCTGCGGGTGCCGGGCCGCAGGCCCGGCCGATCACATCACACCACCGGTTCGCGCAGGGCAGGGTTGTCCCAGCCCGGGCGCGGGGCAAAGCGGTCACCGTGACGCTGCTGCAGCGCCTTCAGGCGCTCGACGATCGCATCGGCACCCACCGCGCGGATGTGCTGGATCGGACCCCCGCGGAACGGCGCGAATCCGGTGCCGAAAATCACACCCGCATCCAGCAGGTCCGCATCGGCCACCACGCCTTCGTGCAGGCAGGCCACCGCCTCGTTGAGCAGCGGCAGGATCAGGCGATCTTCCAGGTCCGCAGGGGCCTGGTAGTCGCTGGCGACATCCGGCTTCTTCGGCTTGCCGTTCTCCCAGGTGTAGATGCCCTGGCCATCCTTCTTGCCGCGCTTGTCGGCTTCCACCGTCTGCAGTGCCGCCGGAATCTGCAGGCCGAGGAACGGCGCCAGCTCGCGGCCCACGCCGGCGGCGACATCCAGGCCGACCGTGTCGATCAACTCGATGGGGCCCATCGGCATGCCGAACTTCACCGCTGCCTTGTCGATCACCGGGCCCGGGATACCTTCGGCATAGGCGGTGGCCGCTTCCAGCATGTAAGGGAACAGCACGCGGTTGACCAGGAAGCCCGGGCTGCCCGCCACCGGTACCGGGAACTTGCCCAGCGCCTTGCAGAACGCTGCCAGGCGGCGCTCGGTCTCCGGCGCCATGCCGTCGTGATGGATGATTTCCACCAGCGGCATCTGTGCCACCGGATTGAAGTAGTGCAGGCCGGCAAACTGCGCCGGGCGCTGGATGTGGTCGCGCAGTTCCACCAGCGGAATCGACGAGGTATTGGTGGTCAGCAGCGCATCGGCCTTCATGCCCGGCTCCAGCGTCTGGTACAGCGCGCGTTTGGCCTCCGGGTTCTCGATGATCGCCTCGATCACCAGATCGGCGTCGGCCACGCCTTTGCCCTCCAGGTCCGCCCGCAGCCGCGCCGCCACCGCCGGACGCTTGCTCTCGTCCTTCACCTTCCTGGCGAACAGTGCCTGCGCGCGTTCCATCGCCGGATCGATGAAGCGCTGCTCGCGATCCTGCAGGGTGACCTCGAAGCCCTTGTAGGCCGCCCACGCGGCGATGTCACCGCCCATCACGCCGGCGCCGACCACGTGCACGTGGCGGATGCCGGAATCGCCGCCGCCCAGACCCTTCAGGCGCTCGGTCAGGAAGAAGATGCGGATCAGATTGCGCGCGGTCGGCGTGCTGGCCAGTTTGACCACCGCGCGGCGTTCGGCATCCAGGCGGGCCTGCACCGGCTTGCCGGCGCTGCGCTGCCAGGTGCTGATCAGTGCATAGGGCGCCGGGTACTGGTCCTTCTTTGCCTTGCGCGCGACCTGCTTGATCATCTGCGGTGCCAGCACCTTGCGCGCCAGCCAGGTGTTGCTGGCCCATGCCAGCGCACGCTGCTTGAACGGCCGCGTGGTACCGGCCAGCGCCAGTGCGACGGCGGTGTCGAGCACCACCGCCGGTGCCACCACCTTGTCGACCAGGCCGATCCCACGCGCGGCCGAGGCCGAGAGGGTGCGGCCGGTCAGCATCATGTCCATCGCCGCCGGCGCGCCGACCAGCTGCGGCAGGCGCGCGCTGCCACCCCAGCCGGGGAAGATGCCCAGCTGGGTTTCCGGCAGGCCGATGCGGGTGCTGCTGTCGTTGGAGGCCACGCGGTAACGGCAGGCCAGGGCCAGCTCGGTGCCGCCACCCAGGCAGTGGCCATGGATGGCTGCGACGGTCGGGCAAGGCAGCTCCGCCAGCTTCTGGTAGGTGGATTGGCCGCGACGGATGGCATCGTTGACGGTGCCGCGCCGGTCGAACTCCTGGAATTCCTTCAGATCGGCGCCGGCGATGAAGCCGGCCTTCTTCAGGGACTGGATCACCACGCCCTTCGGCGGATCCAGCGCGATGCGTTCGAGCAGATCGCCCAGCTCCAGCAGCACGTCCTGCGACATCGCGTTGACACTGCTGTCCTGACGATCCAGGGACAGGACCACCACGCCGTCGTCGCGGATCTCGGGGTGCCAGTGGCTGAAGCGGAGACCATCGAAGCCTGAGAGCATGGACGTTCCATCCGGTTGTGTATGGAGAAGCGGCTATGATCCAGAGGTTGTTTCCCCCGCGTCAAATCCCTATAGCAGGGGAGTGGCAGTTCCGGATCCATGGCCGTGGAACAGAACGCTAACGGAACAGTGGTTAAAAGCTGGTGCGGCGCCGGGTGATCGGCGACTGAACTTTTCCCGGGATTGGCAGTCTCATTGCCCGACGTCGGTTGGGCTGACAGGAGTGCGGCCCCCCATGGCCGAGGTTGAAACACCACAGGAGCTGGATCTGGAACTGGTCCGGCGCGTGCAGCGCGGCGAGAGCGCGGCTTTCGATGTACTGGTGCGCAAGTATCAGCATCGGGTCGTGGCCCTGGTCGGTCGCTACATCGCCGACTGGAGTGAATGTCAGGACGTCGCCCAGGACACTTTCATACGCGCCTACCGCGCGATCGGAAGCTTCCGTGGCGATGCCCAGTTCTCAACCTGGTTGCATCGGATCGCCGTGAACACCGCCAAAAACTACCTGGCTTCACACAATCGACGCCCGCCGACCGATGACATCGACATCGGCGATGCCGAACAGTTCGACAGCGGCACGCGCCTGCGCGACACCGACACGCCCGAACGCGAGTTGATGCGCCAGGAGCTGGAACAGACAGTGATGAAGGCCGTCAACGCGCTGCCGGAAGAACTCCGGTCGGCGATCACCCTGCGCGAGGTGGAAGGCCTGAGCTACGAGGAAATCGCGCAGAAGATGGGGTGCCCGATCGGCACCGTGCGTTCACGGATCTTCCGGGCGCGCGAGGCGATCGACACCGAACTCCGGCCGCTGCTGGACATCGGCAGCGCCACCCGTGAGAAGAGCCGCGTATGACCAGTCATCCATTCAACGAATCGCAGAATCATCAATCGCCGGCCGGGCTGCGGCTCGACCAGCGCCATCGGGAACAGCTGTCGGCCCTGGTCGATGGCGAGCTGGGGGCCGACGAGGCCCGCTTCCTGCTGCGCCGCATGGAGCATGACCCGGAACTGGCCGGCTGCCAGGAGCGCTGGCAGCTGCTGGGCGACGTGATGCGCGGGCAGGCGTCGGTGCTTGCGCCCGCCGGCTTCAGCGCCGCGGTTGCCTCTGCCATCGCCGCCGAACCCACGCCCCGGTCCGGGCCTCAGGACCGGCAGGTGCGCCGCAGCGGCTGGCGTACCTGGGGAGGCGGTGCCGCATTGGCTGCCTCGGTCGCTGCGGTGGCCCTGTTGATCGGCGGCGAGAAGCTGAAGGAGACCCCTCCCGGAGAGCCGCTGGCACCCCAGGTGGTGGCCAGCCAGGCCGAGCTGCCGCCGGCACCGGTATCGCCCGCGACGGTGACCGAAGCCTCGGTCGATCCGGCGGTGGTGGCGGTGGCCAGTGTTCCGGCGGCCGCATTGGCCGCCAGCCGTCGCCAGGACGCACGCCGCGCCAGCGCCAGTGCCACCCGCGGCCAGCAGGCTGCGCGGGTGGCCCAGCGTGACGACGGGGCGCAGCGGGCCGTGGCTGCCGCCCAGGCGCCACTGGTGCCGACCGTGCCGGCCGGTGCCAGCCGCAACCTGCCGTTCGGCGAGGTGGCCGGCCTGCAGGCCCGGCCGTGGCCGCGCTCCAGCCTGGCTCCGGCCGCGGGGGGCGCGCTCAACGCCAGCTTCCCGGCGCATGCTGACAGCGCCACGTTCTACCCCTTCGAGCCGCGCCTGCAGGACGACCTGCCGCCGCCGCCCCGCCCGCGCGACTGAGCCGGGTGCTGCCACGCCCCGCCGATCGCGGGGCCCTTCTTCTCCCTTCCATCCGATCCGGAGGTTGCCGTCCGATGACTCCCCGATTCCGCACGCAGGCCATCGGCCTGCTGGCCCTGACCCTGCCGCTGGTGGCCTGTGCCCAGGCGCCGTCCCCGGCTGCCCAGACCGCTCCGGCCGCGGCCGCGGCCGCGCCGCGCGCTCCGGCGCAGCCGCTGGTCACCGGCCTGCCCGATTTCACCAACCTCGTCGAGCAGGTCGGCCCGGGCGTGGTCAACGTCGACACCACCATCGTCCGCAGCAACCGCCAGGCGCGTGGGCCGATGGGGGACGACGACATGCCGGAGTTCTTCCGTCGCTTCTTCGGCCCGGACTTCCCGATGCCGGGGCAGGGGCCGGGCGGCCCCGACGGCGGTCCCAGCATCAAGGGCCGCGGCATGGGGTCGGGCTTCATCATTTCGCCCGACGGCTACGTGCTGACCAACTACCACGTGGTAGCCGACGCCAGCGAGGTGAAGGTCAAGCTGGGCGATCGCCGTGAGTTCACCGCCAAGGTGGTGGGCAGCGACCAGCAGTACGACGTCGCCCTGCTGAAGATCGAAGGCAGGAACCTGCCGACCGTCCGTGTCGGCGATTCCAACAGCCTGAAGCCGGGCCAGTGGGTTGTCGCGATCGGCTCGCCGTTCGGCCTCGACCACTCGGTCACCGCCGGCGTGGTCAGCGCCCTCGGCCGCAGCACCGGCGGCCCGGACCAGCGCTACGTGCCGTTCATCCAGACCGACGTGGCGATCAACCAGGGCAACTCCGGCGGTCCGCTGCTGAACACCCGGGGCGAAGTGGTCGGCATCAACTCGCAGATCTTCTCTGCGTCCGGTGGCTACATGGGCATCAGCTTCGCGATTCCGATCGACCTGGCGATGAGCGCGGTCGAACAGATCAAGAAGACCGGCCGGGTCACCCGCGGCCAGCTGGGCGCGGTGGTGCAGGAGATCGACGGCCTGAAGGCGCAGGCCATGGGCCTGCCGGACAGCCGCGGTGCGCTGGTCAACCAGATCGTGCCGGATTCGGCGGCCGCCCGCGCCGGCGTGAAGGTGGGCGATGTGATCCGCACCGTGAACGGCGCACCGGTCAACAGCTGGTCCGATCTGCCGCCGCTGATCGGCGCCATGGCCCCGGGCAGCCGGGTCACCCTGGGCGTGATCCGTGATGGCAAGCCGCGCGACCTGAGCGCCACCCTGACCGCGCTGGCCGAGGATGACCAGGCCAGCGCCCGCAGCCCCGCCACCGCCAGGGCCGATGCCGCCCCGCAGAGTGGTGCCAATGCCCTGCTGGGCCTGGACGTCAGCGATCTGACCGCGCCGCAGCGCAAGCAGCTGGGCCTGGAATCGGGCGAGGGCGTGCGCATCACCGGCGTCAAGGGGCAGGGCGCCCGGGATGCCGGCCTGTCCCCGGGCATGGTGATCCTGCAGGTGGCCAGCACCCAGGTGAGCGGCGTGGAGTCGCTGAACCGCGCGCTGTCCAGCTACAAGAAGGGCGATGTGGTGATGCTGCTGGTCCGCACCGGGAACGGCAACAGCGCCTTCGTGGCGGTCAAGGCCGGCGAGTAAGGACCGGGGCTGCTCCGGCAGCCGCTGCCCCCCGAAGCCCCGCTCAGGCGGGGCTTCGGTCGTTCCGGCCCTGGCCCGGCGAGGCGCCTTTCGCGGCCGGGCCCCGGCCGTGCGATAATCCACCGTTACCCTGACGACGCCGCGCGCCGCCGCCACCTATGTCATCTGATTCGATGCGGAACATCCGCAACTTCTCCATCATCGCCCACGTCGACCACGGCAAGTCCACGCTGGCCGACCGCATCATCCAGCTTTGTGGTGGCCTGCAGGCCCGCGAGATGGAAGCGCAGGTACTCGACTCCAACCCGATCGAGCGCGAGCGTGGCATCACCATCAAGGCGCAGTCGGTATCGCTGCCGTACCTGGCCAAGGACGGGCAGACCTATCATCTGAACTTCATCGACACCCCGGGCCACGTCGACTTCTCGTATGAAGTCAGCCGCTCGCTGGCCGCCTGTGAAGGTGCGCTGCTGGTGGTCGATGCTGCCCAGGGCGTGGAAGCGCAGTCGGTGGCGAACTGCTACACCGCGGTGGAGCAGGGTCTGGAAGTGGTGCCGGTGATCAACAAGATCGACCTGCCTACGGCCGACATCGAGCGCGCCAAGGCCGAGATCGAGGCCGTGATCGGCATCGACGCCAGCGACGCCGTGCCGGTCAGCGCCAAGACCGGCCTGAACGTGCAGGACGTGCTGGAGGCCATCGTCCACCGCATTCCGCCGCCGCAGCCGCGCGATACCGACAAGCTGCAGGCGCTGATCATCGACTCCTGGTTCGACAACTACCTCGGCGTGGTCTCGCTGGTGCGCGTCATGCAGGGCGAGATCAAGGCCGGCGACAAGCTGCAGGTGATGTCCACCGGCCGCAACCACCAGGTCGACAACGTCGGCGTGTTCACCCCCAAGCGCAAGGTGCTGCCGGCACTGCGCGCGGGCGAGGTGGGCTGGGTGACGGCCAGCATCAAGGATGTGCACGGTGCGCCGGTGGGCGACACCCTGACCCTGGCCGGTGATCCGGCACCGAAGCCGCTGCCGGGCTTCCAGGAGATGCAGCCGCGCGTGTTCGCGGGCCTGTTCCCGGTCGATGCTGAAGACTACCCGGACCTGCGCGAGGCGCTGGACAAACTGCGCCTGAACGATGCCGCGCTGCGCTTCGAGCCGGAAAGCTCGGAGGCGATGGGCTTCGGTTTCCGCTGCGGCTTCCTCGGCATGCTGCACATGGAGATCGTGCAGGAACGGCTGGAGCGCGAATACAACCTGGACCTGATCAGCACCGCGCCCACGGTGGTGTACGAGGTCCTGAAGACCGATGGCTCGATCATCAACATGGACAACCCGGCCAAGCTGCCGGCGGTGAACCAGGTCCAGGAGATCCGCGAGCCGATCATCCGTGCCAACGTACTCACCCCCGAGGAGTACATCGGCAACATCATCAAGCTGTGCGAGGAAAAGCGCGGCAGCCAGATCGGCATCAACTACCTGGGCAGCCAGGTGCAGATCAGCTACGAGCTGCCGATGGCCGAAGTGGTGCTGGACTTCTTCGACAAGCTGAAGTCGGTCAGCCGCGGCTACGCGTCGCTGGACTATCACTTCGTGCGCTTCGATGCCGGTCCGTTCGTGCGCGTGGACGTGCTGATCAATGGCGACAAGGTCGATGCGCTGTCGCTGATCGTCCACCGCAGCCATGCCGACCGCCGCGGCCGCGAGCTGTGCGAGAAGATGAAGGACCTGATCCCGCGGCAGATGTTCGACGTGGCGATCCAGGCGGCTGTCGGTTCGCAGATCATCGCCCGTACCACGGTCAAGGCCATGCGCAAGAACGTGCTGGCCAAGTGCTATGGTGGCGACGTTTCGCGCAAGAAGAAGCTTCTGGAAAAGCAGAAGGAAGGCAAGAAGCGCATGAAGCAGGTCGGCCGCGTGGAAATCCCGCAGGAAGCGTTCCTGGCCGTGCTGCAGATGGACAACAAGTAAGCCCGCACCGGCCCTCCGGGGCCGGTCGTCCGGTGACGTTGCAAAGGACCCTGAATGAAACTGTTTGAGATCCTCCTGGTCGTGCTGACCCTGGCCTCGGGCCTGATCCTGCTTGCGGACAAGCTGTACTTCGCCAGGCGCCGCGCCCAGCGTGCAGGCCTGCTCGACACCGAGCCGGTGCTGGTGGATTACTCGCGTGCATTCTTCCCGGTGCTGGCGATCGTGCTGGTCGTGCGCAGCTTCATCGCCGAGCCGTACAAGATCCCGTCCAGCTCGATGATGCCGAACCTGCTGATCGGTGATTTCATCCTGGTCAACAAGTTCGCCTATGGCCTGCGCCTGCCGATCACCAATACCCGCTTCGTACCGGTGGGTGATCCCGCGCGCGGCGATGTGGTGGTGTTCCACTTCCCGGGCCACGGCGACAACGACCCGGCCAAGGGCGAGAACTTCATCAAGCGCGTGATCGGCGTGCCGGGTGACACCGTGGTGTTCGAGGGCGACAGCCTGGTGCTGAACGGCGAGCCGGTGAAGTACGACAACAAGGGCATCTACGCCGGCCACAAGGGCCAGGGTGAGGGCGCCAACCTGCTGGTCGAGCATCTCCCGGGCCGCACCCATACCGTGCTGGAGACCGACTATCCGCGTGGCCAGGGCCAGTGGACGGTGCCGGCCGGCAAGTATCTGGTGATGGGCGACAACCGTGACAACAGCGATGATGGACGCTTCTGGGGGCTGCTGCCGGAAGAGAACCTGCGGGGCAAGGCATTCCTGATCTGGCTGAACTGCCAGGGCTGGTTCTGCAAGGACGGTTTCGAGCCGTCGCGGATCGGCTCGGGCATCAACTGAGCGGGCATCCACTGAGTATTTTCACATCCAACGCGTATCTGGGGAGAACGCAATGAAGACGATGAACACGCAGCGCGGCATCACCCTGACCTCGTTCCTGGTGGTCCTGATCGTGGTCGGTTTCTTCATCTACATCGGCATGAAGCTGTTCCCGATGTACCAGGAGTATTACGCGGTACGCTCGGCGATGAAGAGCCTGGCGAGCCAGCCGGGCGTGGCCAGCATGGAGCCGGCGCGGATCCAGGATCTGTTCTTCAAGCGGCTGTACATCAACTACTCGGACAACGTGAAGCCGGGCAACGTCAAGTTCGATCGTCGCGACAATGGCTGGACCCTCAAGGTCAACTACGAAGTGCGTCGCCCGTTGATCGGCAACCTCGATGTGGTTGGCAAATTCGATTCTTCCCAGGACCTGACCCGAAGCGGTGCCCAGTAAATTCATCCAACGTGGCGACCTGATCGGCCATGCCTTCCGCGACCCGGCGCTGCTCAAGCAGGCGCTGACCCATCGCAGTGCCGGCGTGCCGCATAACGAGCGCCTGGAATTCCTCGGCGACAGCATCGTCAACATGATGGTCGCCGAGGCGCTGTACCAGCGCTGGCCCAAGGCCGACGAGGGCGCACTGACCCGCGCCCGCGCCGAGCTGGTGCGTGAAGGGGCGCTGGCAGTGATCGCCCGCACCCTGCAGCTGGGCGAACGGCTGATCCTGGGCGCGGGTGAGATGAAGTCGGGCGGGCACCGCCGCGACTCGATCCTGGCCGATGCACTGGAAGCGGTGGTGGCCGCGATCTATTTGGACGCCGGTTTTGACGCGTGCCGGGAGACGGTGCTGCCCTGGTTCACGGCCTCGATGGAGGCGCTGCCGGCCACCGGCCGCCCCGAGAAGGACCCCAAGACCCGCCTGCAGGAATGGCTGCAGGCCCGGCAGAAGGCGTTGCCCCAGTACGAACTGGTGTCAGAATCCGGTGACGACCACGCCAAACATTTCCGGGTACGCTGCAACGTGGCCGACCCGGCCGCCAGCACCGAGGGCGAAGGCGCCTCGCGGCGGCTTGCCGAACAACAGGCGGCTGCAGCCGTCCTAGAACAACTGGATTCCAAGTGAGCGAACAAACTTCCCATCATTGCGGCAGCGTGGCCGTCATCGGCCGCCCGAACGTCGGCAAGTCGACCCTGACCAATGCCCTGGTCGGGGCCAAGGTCAGCATCGTCTCCAACCGGCCGCAGACCACCCGCCACCGCCTGCTCGGCATCGCCACCTATCCGGAAGGCCAGCTGGTGCTGGTCGATACCCCCGGCCTGCACAAGGTGCAGAAGCGGGCGATGAACCGGGTGATGAACCGCGCCGCGCGCGGCTCGCTGGAAGGCGTGGATGCAGGCCTGCTGGTGATCGAGGCCGGGCGCTGGGATGACGAAGACAGCCTGGCCTTCAACGTGCTGCGCGATGCCGGCATCCCGGTGGTGCTGGTGGTCAACAAGATCGATCGCCTGAAGGACAAGGGCGCGCTGCTGCCGTTCCTGCAGGAGGTGACCGCCGGCCGTGATTTCGCCGCCGTGCATCCGATCTCGGCGCAGAAGCGCAACGGCCTGGACGCTCTGGTGCGTGACGTGCTGGAACTGCTGCCGGAAGCCCCGCCGATGTTCGGCGAGGACGAGATCACCGACCGCAGCCAGCGTTTCCTTGCCGGTGAACTGGTACGCGAGCAGCTGATGCGCCAGCTTGGCGAGGAGCTGCCCTATGCCACCACCGTGGAGATCGAGCGCTTCACCGAGGATGGCAATCTTCTGCGCATCGGCGCGGTGATCTGGGTCGAGCGGGAAGGCCAGAAGGCCATCGTGATCGGCAAGGGGGGCGCGCGCCTGAAGGAGATCGGGGCCAAGTCGCGCCTGCAGATGGAGCGTCTGTTCGGTGCCAAGGTGTTCCTGGAAACCTGGGTGCGCGTACGTGAAGGCTGGTCCGACGACGAGGCCGCGCTGAAGGCCTTCGGTTACGAGTAAGCCACGGCGATCGCTTCGGTGATCATCGAGGACGACACGGGGTTCGTGCTGCATGCACGGGCCTATCGCGAAACCAGCCTGCTGGTGGAGGTGCTGAGCGCGGAGCATGGCCGGATCGGCCTGCTTGCGCGCGGCGTGTCCACGGCCAAGGGCCAGGTGTTGCGCGCGGCCCTGCAGCCGCTGCAGTGGATCCGCTTCAGCGCACAGCAGCGCGGCGAACTGGCGCAGCTGCGTGCCGCCGAAGCGCTGGACGCGGCGCCGCGGCTGGTCGGCCAGGCCATGCTGGCCGGCTTCTACCTGAGTGAACTGACGCTGCGGCTGGCGCCACGCCAGGATCCGTTGCCGGAAGTGTATCTGGCGTACGGCGAGGCACGCGCGCGGCTGGCAGTGGGCGCCGGACTGGCCTGGACGCTGCGCCGCTTCGAGCGCGAGCTGCTTGCCGCACTGGGGCTCGGTTTCGATCTGGAAAGCGCCAGCGATGGTCAGCCGATCGATCCGGCGGCGCGTTATGCGCTGGATCCGCAGGAAGGGCCGCAACGGCTGCTCAGCGAGCGCGGTGGAGAGCGCAGTGCGGCGGCCACCGGTTCGGCGCTGTTGGCGCTGGCCGCCGACGAGGAGCCGGGGCCTGCCGATCTGGCGAGCCTGCGGCTGCCCATGCGGCGGGTGCTGGCGCACCACCTGGGGCCACGGGGGCTGAAGTCCTGGGAGCTGCTGGAGCAGTTGGCCCCCCGGCGGTAGAGGATTGCGGGCCGATGGGGTCAGATCCGTTTTCCGCAGGGAAAGGCATCTGACCCCGGATTGATTTCGATATCCGACGGGGCAGGGCGCACCCGTGCCGGGCAACCCTCAGTGCAGCAGTGCCGCCACCGCGGCGCGGAAGCCCGCTTGTGCCAGGTCCGACTCCGGCATGTGGTGCAGCTGGCGCACCGCGCGGCCCAGCCGTGCGGCACCGACGAAGCCGCAGCTTGCCTGCAGCCGATGCAGCTGGCTGCGCAGCTGGCGTTCGTCATGCTGGTCCACGGCCTGCTCCACCGCATCGCGGACGCCCGGCAGTTCCGCGAGGAACAGCTCGCGCAGGGCGATCAGGTGGTTGCGCTGGCCATTGAGAGCGGCCAGAGCGGCGGTCTCGTCCCAGTCCTGCCCGTTCAGCTCGATCGCAGCGGGGGCCGGAGCGACGGCGATGCCGGCCGGCGAGTTGACCAGGGCGCGGCGGACCGCCTTCAGCAACTGGTCGCGGCCGAGCGGTTTGACCAGGGTATCGCTGAAACCGGCCTCACGCAGGCGCGCATGGATGGACGTGTCGCCGTCGGCGGTATGCGCCAGGGCAGGCGTGTCCGGATGCGAACGGCGCAGTTCGCGCAGCAGCTGCGCGCCATTGCCGTCGGGCAGGTTGACGTCGATCAGCCACAGGTCGTGGGCCCCGGGCTCGGCGCTTGCCAGGGCACTGGCAAGGGAGTCCGCGGTATCGACGTCCGCCGGCAGGGTTTCCAACGCCGCCTTGAAAAACCCGCGGCTGATGATGTCGTCCTCGACAAGCAGGAAGCGGGGCCGACCGGCCCGCGGGGTCATCTGCATCAGGGGCTGCCTCCATGTCAGCTGGTTGACATCATCAAGCACGGCGGCGGCTGGCGCAAGCGGCGGCAGGCCCCGCCGGTCAGGATCTGCGACAATACGCGCCCATTTTCGCCCGCAGCCTGTTGCCACGTGGCCCGATCCCGCTCCCGCATCGACCGTACCCCGTTCCAGACCGAGATCCTCGACCTCAGCCATGATGGTCGCGGCGTCGCCCGCCGTGAAGGCGAAGGTGGCAAGGTCACCTTCATCAGCGGCGCTCTGCCGGGCGAAGTGGTCATGGCTGAACAGACCGCCCGCAGCCGCCATTTCGACGAAGCACGCACCGTGGAAGTGCTGCAGGCCTCGCCACAGCGGGTGACGCCGAAGTGCCCGCATTTCGGCACCTGCGCCGGCTGCGTGCTGCAGCACCTGGATGAAGACCAGCAGATCGTTGCCAAGCAGCGCGTGCTGATGGACAACCTGGAACGCATCGGTCACGTGAAGCCGGGCCGCGTGCTGCCACCGCTGGTCGGCGACAGCTGGGGTTACCGCCGCAAGGGGCGCTTCTCGGTGCGCCGCGTCGAGAAGAAGGACAAGACCCTGGTCGGCTTCCGTGAACAGGACCCGCGCTTCGTCGCCGATCTCAGCCAGTGCCTGACCGTGATCCCCGAAGTGGGCACCAGGGTGCAGGCGCTGTCGACCTTCATCGAGTCGCTCGACGGCAAGCGCGACATCCCGCAGATCGAGTTCATCGGAGGTGACCAGGCCATCGCGCTGACCGTGCGTCATCTGCAGCCGCTCAGTGATGCCGACCGCGCCGCATGGGCCAGCTTCGGCCAGCAGCACGGATTCGCCATCTACCTGCAACCCGGTGGCGTGGACACCGTCCATCCGCTGGACGGGCAGGGCGTGCCGCTGTCGTTCCGGCTGGCGCCGTGGGATGTCGAACTGGCATTCCGGCCACTGGATTTCATCCAGGTCAATGCCAAGCTCAACGAGAAGATGATCGCTCACACCTTGGATCTGCTGGAGCCGGGTGAGGACGAGCGCGTGCTGGACCTGTTCTGCGGGCTTGGCAACTTCACCCTGCCGCTGGCGCGCCGCGTGCGCGAGGTGGTGGGCGTGGAAGGCGACGCGGGCCTCGTTGCCCGCGCACGTGAGAACGCCGAGCGCAACGGGCTGGGCAACGCCCAGTTCCACAGCGCCGACCTGACCCAGGACCAGCGCGCCACGCCGTGGATGCGCCAGGGCTTCGACAAACTGTTGCTGGACCCGCCGCGCTCGGGCGCGATCGAGGTGCTGCAGCAGCTGCCGTTGAAGCAGTTCAAGCGCATCGTGTACGTCAGCTGCCATCCGGGATCGCTGGCCCGGGACGCGGGCTACCTGGTGAATGAGCAGGGCTTCACCCTGGTCAGTGCCGGCGCCATGGACATGTTCCCGCACACCGCGCACGTGGAAAGCATCGCGGTGTTCGAAAAGCGCTGACCCGCTGTCATGCCCATCGCGCATAATGGCGCGATGGGCATCGAGATCGAACGCAAATTCCTCGTCAGCAGCGACGGCTGGCGTGCA
This sequence comes from Stenotrophomonas sp. STEN147, assembly GCF_056757995.1. Taxonomy (NCBI): domain Bacteria; kingdom Pseudomonadati; phylum Pseudomonadota; class Gammaproteobacteria; order Lysobacterales; family Lysobacteraceae; genus Stenotrophomonas; species Stenotrophomonas sp. STEN147. The sequence continues at coordinate 64,315 of NZ_JBRRCG010000017.1, read as the reverse complement.
GCCGCACACCGGGTGATTCCGATGGCGCAGGGCTACATCAACGATCTGGGCGCGCTCGACAGCGGCCGCCAGAACGCGTCCGTGCGGGTGCGCATCGAAGGTGAGCACGCCGCGCTGAACCTGAAGTCGCGCACGATCGGCCATACCCGCCAGGAGTTTGATTACCCGATTCCGGTGGAGGATGCGCGCGCGCTGCTGGCGCTGTGCGTGGGGGGCCTGATCGACAAGCGTCGCCACCTGGTCGAGCATGCCGGCCTGACCTGGGAAGTCGATGAGTTCCTGGGTGACAACGCCGGCCTGGTGGTGGCCGAAGTCGAGCTGGAAAGCGCCGGGCAGGCCATCGCCCTGCCGGACTGGGCCGGCGCGGAGGTCACCGACGACCCGCGCTACTACAACGTCGCACTGGCCAGTCATCCCTATTCACGCTGGTGAAAGGGGCGTTCCCCTTTTTTCGGGGCGCCCGGACCCCATGTCGGTGGGATGAGAATCGACATCTACTCCGACGTGGTCTGTCCCTGGTGCTGGATCGGCAAGCACCGTTTCCAGCAGGGGGTGCAGTTGCTGGGGGCCGACGCCCCAGCACTCGACATCCACTGGCAGCCGTTCCAGCTGGACCCGGATGCGGGCACCACGCCGGTGCCGCTGCGCGAGGCGTATGCGCGCAAGTTCGGCGGTGTCGAGCGCACAGAGCAGATTCTCGGCCAGACCCAGGCCACCGCCCGTGGTGAAGGCCTGCCCATGGACTTCAGCCAGGGCCAGGTGCGGGTGACCACCCTGCCAGCGCACCGGCTGCTGTGGCTGGCCGGCCAGCACGGTGTGCAGGACGCGGTTGGAGAGGCGCTGTTCCGCGCCCATTTCGAGCACGGCCAGAATCTGGCGGACACAGAGGTGCTGACCCGGGCCGGTGTGGCAGGCGGATTGGATGCGGCAGAGATCGCCCAGATGCTGGCCTCCTCACGGGGCCTGGCCGAGGTCGAGGCGGGACTGGCGCAGGCCCGTGCGCTGGGTATTTCCTCGGTGCCGACCTTCGTCATCGAGGGCCGCTGGGCGATCTCCGGCGCCCAGCCTCCGGAAGCCTTCGCCCAGGCGCTGCGGCAGATCGCGGCGGAGCAGGGCACGGCAACCGGACGCAGTGGCGACGACGCCTGTGGTGCGGACGGCTGCAGGGTCTGACCCTTCGAGGGGCGCGCGATGGACGCCCCCACCTGCGTCCAACGGCCGGTTCTGCGACAATGCGGCACTGCGCCATGCGGGCGCCCGTTGTGGAGAACGACCATGCTGCTGATCGGCGTTGCCGGCACTGAACTGACCACCCAGGAACGCGACTGGCTGCAGCACGATGCCGTTGCCGGGGTGGTGCTGTTCACGCGCAACTTCGCCTCCCGCCAGCAGGTGAGCGAGCTCAGCGCCGCGATCCGCGAGGCTGCGCCGCGCCCGCAGCTGATCTGCGTCGACCAGGAAGGCGGTCGCGTGCAGCGTTTCCGCAAGGGCTACAGCGAGCTGCCGCCGCTGCAGGAGATCGGTGCCGGCTATGCGAAGGATCCCGGCGCCGCGTTGGCGCTGGCCGAGCAGCACGCTTGGCTGATGGCCAGCGAAGTGCGCGCCAGTGGCGTGGACCTGAGCTTTGCCCCCGTGGTCGACCTGGGCCGTGGCAACCTTGCGATCGGCAACCGCGCTTTCAGTGAAGACCCGCAGGTCGTGGCTGCGTTCACCGAGGCCTACGTACGCGGCATGCACGCGGCCGGCATGGCGGCCACCCTCAAGCATTTTCCCGGCCATGGCACCGTGCTGGAAGACACCCACGTCGATACCGCGGTCGATCCGCGGACGCTGGACGAACTGCGCGCGCAGGACCTGGTGCCGTTCCGGGCCGGTGTTGCCGCCGGTGCCGACGCCGTGATGATGGCGCACGTGATCTACCCGCAGGTGGCGCCGGAACCGGCCGGCTATTCGCCGCGCTGGATCCAGGAGGTGCTGCGTGGCGAGCTGGGCTTCCGCGGCGTGGTGTTCTCCGACGACATCGGCATGGCCGCTTCGCACCATGCCGGTGGCGTTGCGGCACGCGTGCACGCGCACCTGGATGCGGGCTGCGACGTCGTGCTGGTCTGCCATCCGGAGCTGGTCGATGAAGCCCTGCACGCGGTGCAGGGACGCTCCCTCAATACCGCTGCGCTGCTTGGCCTGCTCGGCCGCGGCGCGCTTGGCTGGGATGGCCTGCTGGCCGATGCCCGCCATGGCGACACTCAATCCCGTCTGCTTGAAACCCTTGGAAGAACCGTCTGATGCCGAACCTCACCATTTCCCAGGCCCTGGCCCAGGCCGACCTGCTGGTTGACCGCCCCACCATCGACAAGGCCATCGCCGGTATCGCCGACGCCATCGCGCGCGATTACAAGGGCGAGGTGCCGCTGTTCCTGTCGATCATGCACGGTGCGCTGCCGTTCGCCGGCCAGCTGGCGCTGGAGCTGGGTGCGCGTGGCCAGGACGTACAGTTCGATTACCTGCACGCCACCCGCTATCGCGGTGAAACCACCGGCGGCGACCTGGTGTGGAAGCACAAGCCGGCCACCGCGCTGTTCGGCCGCCGTGTGCTGCTGGTCGATGACATCCTCGATGAGGGCTACACCCTGCAGGGCGTGCGCACCTGGTGCCTGGAACAGGGCGCGACCGACGTGCGCATCGCGGCGATGACGGTGAAGAAGCACGATCGCGGGCTGCCGGATGTGACGGCTGACTACGCCGGCATCGAACTGCCCGACCGCTACGTGTTCGGTTTCGGCATGGACGTCAACGAGACCCTGCGCTGCGTGCCGGCCATCTACGCGATGAAGGAATAACAGGCACGGCCGTCCGCGGCCGTCCTTTGCCGCCGCCGGCATCCTCGGGTGCCGGCGTTCGTCTTTCTCTGGAGTGCTTTCGATGCAACAGATCGCCCTGGCCGTGATCGGCGGTACCGGTGTCTACAACCTGGCCAAGCTCGACGATGTGCAGACCCACGAGGTCGAGACCCGCTTCGGCCGTCCCTCCGGCCCGGTGCGCGTGGGCACGCTGCTGGGCAACCGCGTGGCCTTCCTTGCGCGCCATGGCGAGGGCCACTCGCTGCCGCCGCACAAGATCAACTACCGCGCCAATCTGGCTGCGCTGCAGCAGATCGGCGCCCAGCGCGTGCTGGCGCTGAACACCGTCGGCGGCATCACCGAGCAGGTCGGGCCGCGCGTGCTGGCCTGCCCGGACCAGATCATCGACTACACCTGGGGCCGGATCAGCACGATCTGTGAAGAAGAGGGTACCGAAGTGCTGCATGTGGACTTCGGCCACCCGTACACGCCGATGCTGCGGAGCAAGATTCTGGCCGCGGCCAAAGTGACGGGTGTCACGGTCCATGACGGTGGCTGCTACGGTGCGACGCAGGGGCCGAGGCTGGAAACCATCGCGGAAATCGCCCGCATGCGGCGCGATGGCTGCGATCTGGTGGGCATGACCGGAATGCCCGAAGCCGCGCTGGCGCGGGAGTTGGGGCTGGATTACGCGTGCCTGGCGATCGTGGCGAACTGGGCCGCGGGCTGTGGTGATGGCGAGGAGATCACGATGGCCGAAGTGCTGGCCAATGTGCAGGCGGCGAGCAATGGACTTCCGGAACTGATCGGCGAATTGGCACGGGGGTGATTGTCTTCGCCGAGCAAGCTTTGCATACTCAGCCGGTACGCGGGTTCAGCGTACACCACCCATTCATTGCATAAGGTCTCGCATCACCATGCCGAACGGTACCGTCAAGTGGTTCAACGACGCCAAGGGATTTGGCTTCATCTCGCCGGAGGATGGCAGCGCCGACGTGTTCGCGCACTTCTCCGCCATCAACTCCAAGGGCTTCCGCAGCCTGCAGGAAGGCCAGCGTGTCACCTATGACGTGACCCAGGGCCCGAAGGGTGCCCAGGCTTCGAACATCACGCCGGCCGAGTGATCCACTCGACAGTGCGTTGAGAACCCCGCTCCGGCGGGGTTTTTTTTTGCGGCCATCGCATGGGACCAGTTCCAGGCCGCGCGTGGGCGGGCCGTCCTGTGGGCGAAGTAAAGGAGGAGGCGACGGTCGAAGGCCGGCGCCGGGGGACATTCGCCGGCAGGGCGGCCCGCCCGCGCGCGGCCTGGAGAACGCTCCGGATCCGGCTGGGGCACAATGTGCGGATGACGGAACGACTTCGCATTGCCGTGATTGGATACGGCACCGCTGGCCAGGCGATGGCCATCCTGCTGACCCGCGACGGGCACGACGTGGAGATCTTCGAGCGCGTGCCGACCCCTGGGCCGGTCGGCGCCGGTTTCCTGCTGCAGCCCAGCGGCCTGCAGGTGCTGTGGCAGATGGGACTGCTGGAGGCCGTGCGCGCGCATGCCGCGCCGGTGCATCGGCTTTATGGCGACACGCCGTGCGGACGTGCGGTGATGGACATGGGCTATGGCGGCCTCGATGTCCGCCTGCATGGTCTGGGCATGCAGCGCGGCGCCCTGTTCTCGCTGCTGGACCAGGCCCGCGATGGCGCCGGCCAACTGCATGCGGGGACCACCATCGACGCGGTCGATACCGCGCGGGGGCAACTGCGCGACAACGAAGGCCGCACGCATGGCCCGTTTGACCTGGTGGTGGCGGCCGACGGCGCAGCGTCGTCCCTGCGCGCGACCATTGCCGGCGGCGCTGGCCTCGACCGCGTTTATCCTTGGGGTGCATTGTGGTGCCTGCTGCCGGCCGGAGAGTGGCCGCACGTGCAGCAGCTGCGCCAACGCTACGTCGCCGCACGCAAGATGATCGGCCTGTTGCCGGTGGGCACGCGTCCGGGTGATGACACGCCGCGCCTGAGTTTTTTCTGGAGCCTGCCACGCGCCGACTTCGCGCGCTGGGAAGATGAAGGCATGCAACCCTGGCTGCAGGAACTGCATGCGCTCTGGCCCGAAGCCAGCGCACGCTTCGATCACCTGCACGATGCCGGCCAGCTGTCCCGGGCGGTTTACCGCGATGCGGTGATGACCCGCTGGCATCAGGGCCGCATGGTCCTGGTCGGCGATGCAGCGCACGCGATGAGCCCGCAGCTGGGCCAGGGGGTGAACATGGCGCTGCTCGATGCGCTGGCGCTGCGTGACGCGCTGCGTGTGCATGGCGCCGGTGAGACGGCACTGCAGGCCTACCAGGCGCAGCGACGTGCGCATGTGGCGGTGTACCAGCGCTGGAGCCGCTGGCTGACCCCGCTGTTCCAGTCTGATCGCGATGCGTGGGCCAAGGCGCGTGACGCGCTGCTCGGTCCGATGGGGCGGCTGCCGGGGGGACGCGGGCACATGCTGCGGGTGCTCAGCGGAACCCAGCACGGCTGGTTCGGTTCGCTTGCTCTGGATCCAGCGTTCCTCGAAGCGCTGGCCCGGCCGCCCGTTGCGCTTGCCACGCAGGCTGCCACGGCGGCTGCGTGAATCGCATCATCACGTGAATTAACGGTTACCTCACCGCGTCTGTGCGACAAGAGTGAAGCACGCCACAGCGGCGTCGCCCGTTTTCCTCTCCGTGATCTAACATCGCGTGGCCCGGGTGGCGCCGCCGTCGCGGCCTGCTGCGGCCCGGATGTGCTGCGAGTTCACGAGGAGGACGCCATGTTGTTCGCGGTCGAAGAGCTGGAATCGGAAATCTGCAAGCTGCGGGGATTGCTGCAGATGCTGCACGAGGACCAGCCCGACGTTCTGGAGGATGTGTTCGAGTTCCATGTGGGCAGCCTGATCAGTCATGCGCTGCCGGAACACCACACGCACATCCGCGCCTGCGCGCAGGAAATGCTGTCGGCCGTCCAGGCACTGCCGCGCCGGCAGAGCAACGACACGCCCGATTTCCATCTGATGCCGGCGCTGGTGGGCGTCCGGCCGGCCTGACTGTCGCGCCCGCTGGCCTTACCGGGCAGGCATCGCCACCAGACCCTGTTCGACACAGGCGATGCGCCGTTCACCCTGCGCCGGTGCGATGACCCAGCCGCCGGTGAAGGCGGAGAATGCCGGCAGCACCGTCAATCCTTCGCGGAGCCAGAACGCCGGAAAGCGGCGGCGCAGCGCCGGCAGTGCGATCTGCGGATGGATATGGCCGGCAATGACGTGCACCGCGGGCACGTGCCGTGGTTCATGGCACAGCAGGACTGCGCCCAGCTGCACCTCGTCATGCAGTTCCACCTGCAGCGCCGCGTGCGGCAGGTGCCGATCATGATTGCCGCGTATCACATGCACCGCCAGCGCGGAGTGCTGCTCTCGCCATCCCAGCCATTGCCGGTACCACGCCGCACGATGCGCCGGCCCATGCAGCACATCGCCCAGTATCCACAGCTCGCGGCAAGCCCTGGCCTGCACCAGCCTCTGCAGGCGCTGCAGGTCGTCGCGGGTACCGCCGGACGGCAGCGCGATGCCGGCGCGGCGGAACAGGTCGGCCTTGCCCAGGTGCAGGTCGGCGATCAGCAAGGCCTGCCGGGCCGGCCACCACAGTGCCCGCGCACCGAGCAGCAGCATGGGTTCACCGCCCAGCGTCACGGCCAGCTCATCGGCCATGGCGTCGCTCCAGCTGCTGTGCGGCACGCAGCACGCGGGTGCGCCAGTCTTCATTGCTGAACTGTCCTCGCAGGCGCTCGGCCCACAGCGGGAAGCCCAGCGGTGTCAGCGAGGCGGGATGCTGCAATGACAGTGACTGCGTGCCGATGCGTTCGAGCACCTGCTGCAGGCCCGGCAGATCCAGGCTGTCCTGCAGCACTTCATGCTCGGCCAATGCCAGCAGCAGATGATCGGGGTCGTGCTCACGCAGCACGTCGAACAGCAGTCCGGCCGAGGCCTGCAACTGGCGCAGCGAGCGCGGCGCGCCACCGGGCAGGCTGGGTACGAGCAGGCCAGCGACGCGTGCGATTCCGCGGAACTGGCGTCGCGCGAGCTCGCCCAGATTGACGGCGGCACGCAGGTCCTCAAGCAGCTGATCGGCCGCGAACAGTTCCTTCCATTGCTCCGCCTGCAGCTCGATCGGCTGCGTCGGTGCCAGCACCAGCCCGTGGTCATTGACGGCATAGCCGATGCTGTTGCGCTGCCGGCGCGTGCAGCGCAGCGCCAGCAACGCCGCCAGTGCCTCGTGGATGTGGCGTCCGGCAAAGGGATAGACGAACACGAACTGGCCTTCGCGGCGCCGCACGTCCTCCAGCAGCAGGTGCGCAGGCGATGGCCGGGCAGACAGGCGCGACTGCAGTGCCATCAGAGGGGCCAGCCAGCGCGACTCGGCGCTGTCGTCCGCGCCGGACAGCACTGCTTCCAGTTCGCGCCCGAGCGGCATCGACAGGGGCAGCTGGCCACCCTGCCAGCGCGGGACGGTGCCTTCACCGCCCTTGCGGGCCAGGCGCACATAGGCGGTCATGTCGCGCAGCTGCACCAGCTCCAGCATGCGCCCGGCGAACTGGAATCGATCGCCTCTGCGCAGGCGGCTGGCGAACTGTTCTTCCACCGAGCCGAGGCCACCGCCGCGCAGGAACTGCACACGCACGGCGCCATCGCTGCTGATGGTGCCGATCGACAAGCGATGGCGCAGGGCCTGGCGGCGGTCGTGCACGCGATGGTAGCCGTCCGCGTCGAGCACCACCTTGTGGAAGTCCGGGTACTGCGCCAGTGCCCGTCCCCCCTGCACGATGAAGTCCAGGACAGCCTGCCATTGCGCGTCGCCCAGCTGCGCGAATGCGTGCGTGCGCCTCACCTGCGCCAGCAGCGAGCGGCTGGTGAATCCCCCCGCCAACGCGCGGCTGACCGCGTGCTGGGCGAGCACGTCCAGCGACAGGGTTGGCGGTCGCCTGGCTTCAACCACGCCGTCGCGCAGCGCGCGGCGCACGGCGGCGTACTCGGCCAGTTCCAGCGCATGGCTGGGCACGCACAGGATTCTGCCGCTGGCGCCGGGGCGATGCCTGGCACGGCCGGCGCGCTGGCGCAGCCGCGCCACGCCCTTCGGACTGCCAAGCTGCAGTACCTGGTCCACTTCGGGAAAATCGACGCCCAGATCGAGGCTGGAGGTGGCAACCACGCAGCGCATCGCACCGGCGCGCAGGCCGTCTTCCACCTGCTGCCGCAGTGCGGGGTCCAGCGAACCGTGGTGCAGCGCCAGCGTGGCGGCATCCTCCGGCCACACCGCCGCCAGCGCCTGGTGCCACAGTTCGGCCTGCGCCCGCGTGTTGGTGAACAGCAGGCTGCTGCGCGCGGCCATCAGCGCTTCCAGCACGCGCGGAAGCTGCGCCAGGCCAAGATGTCCGGCCCAGGGAAAGCGCTCGCCCGGTGCCGGCAGCAGGCTGCTGACGGTGACCGGACGCTGGCGCGCGCCTTCGACGATGGGTGCGTCCGGCCGGTCCGGCAGCAGCACGTCGCGCGCCTGCGGCAGATTGCCCAGCGTGGCCGACAATCCCCACAGCTGCAACGCAGGCGTGGTGTCGCGCAGCAGTGCAAGATTCAGCTGCAGCAGCACGCCGCGCTTGTTGCCCAGCAGTTCATGCCATTCGTCGACCACCACGCAGCGCAGCTGATGCATGCGTGGCAGGGTATCGGGGTAGGTGAGCAGCAGTGCCAGTGATTCGGGCGTGGTCACCAGCACGTCGATGCGCCCTTCGCGCGCCAGGCGCCGCTCGCGCTGGCTGGCGTCGCCGCTGCGCAGGCCCACGCGCCACCCCAGGCCCAGGCCATCGACGACCGATTGCAGTGCGCGTGCGGTGTCGCTGGCCAGGGCACGCAGCGGGGTCACCCACAGCACCTGCAATGGGCGCACCGCGCTGGGGCGGGCGGGTGCGGGCGCGGGCGCGATCATCGCCTGCAGCAGCGGTCCGCCGAACATCGCCAGCGTCTTGCCGCTGCCGGTGGGGGTATGCAGCAGGCCCGATTCGCCTGCCAGGTAGTGACGCCACATGGCGCGCTGGAAGGGCAGGGGTTTCCAGCCGCGGCTGGCGAACCAGCCGTTCAGCCGCTGCAGGGCCTCGCTCCGCGTCATCGTGCCAGGGCCTGCAGCGTCGCCAGCTGATCGGCCTCGCTGGCCGGCTTGTCGTGGCGCCAGCGCAGGATGCGCGGAAAACGCACGGCGATTCCCGATTTGTGCCGTGCACTGCGGTTGACCGCCTCGAAGCCGAGTTCGAACACCTGCTCGGCGCGGACGCTGCGTACCGGCCCGAAGCGCTCGCGGGTGTTGGCGCGGATCCAGCGATCGAGGGCGAGGATTTCCTGGTCGTCCAGTCCCGAGTATGCCTTGGCCACCGGAACCAGCGCATCGCCGTCCCATACGCCGAAGGTGTAATCGGTGTACAGCGTGCTGCGCCGGCCATGGCCGGCCTGTGCGTACAGCAGCACGGCGTCGATGGTGAGTGGATCGACCTTCCACTTCCACCAGTCACCACGGCGCCGGCCGGACTGATACGCCGAGCTGCGGCGCTTCAGCATCAGGCCCTCCACGCCGCGCTCGCGCGCCGCGTCGCGCAGCGCGGCCGCCCGTGCCCAGTCCCCGGCGGGCACCTCCGGCGACAGCTGGATGCGCGCATCGCCGAGCGTGCCGAGCAGTTCCGCCAGCTGCACGCGCCGCTGCTGGAGCGGCAATGCGCGCAGGTCGTTGCCGTCGCGTTCGAGCAGGTCGTAGGCCAGCATCCGCACCGGCGTCGTACGCAGCGTGGTGGCGCCCGGCTTGCGGCGCTGGATGCGGGTCTGCAGGGCGGTGAAGGCTTTCGGAAGATCGGCCGGCTCATCCCAGGCCAGCAGTTCGCCATCCAGCACCGATCCCTCCGGCAGCAGTGCGGCGGCCTGCTCGATCTCGGGGAACCGGCCGTCCAGGCGCTCTTCGCCACGCGACCACAGCGCCACCTCGCCGCGACGACGCAGCAGCTGCAGGCGGATGCCGTCCCATTTCCATTCCAGCAGCCAGTCGTCGATGCTGCCCAGGCGATCACCGGGCTCACCTTCCAGCGGCGAAGCGAGGAAGAACGGATACGGCTGCTGACGGTCCAGCGGCAGTTCTTCCGGCGACAGCAACTGTGCGAGCAGGGTGGGCGAGGGCACCCAGGTGCCCAGCATGCGCTGCGCGATGCGCGCGATGTCCAGCCCGGACAGTTCGGCCAGTGCCTGCTGGACCAGCCGCTGCGACACGCCGACGCGCAGTGCACCGGTCAGCAGCTTGTTGAACACCAGGCGCTCGTTCGCGGGCAGCTGGCGCCAGCCCTCGACCACGGCTGCACGTCGCTCGGGCTCGGGCTGATTGGCCACGGCCAGCAGATGCTGTTCGATCCAGTCGGCCAGAGGGCGGTCCGGCGCCATTGCCGTTGGGTCGTCCAGCAGCAGGGTCAGCGTCTCTGCCAGATCGCCGACCTGCGCATAGCTGTCCTCGACCAGCCACGCAGGCAGTCCGGCTTCCTCGCCGATCCAGCGGCGCAGCTCGCCGCTGGCAGCGATCTTCCGGCGCGCACCCCCGACCTTGCCACCACTGAGCAGGAACAGGGCCCAGGCCGCATCGTGCGGTCGCGCGTGACGGAAGTAATCGACCATCGCCGCGCGCTTGTCCAGCGTGGCGGTGCTGCGATCGAGGCGTTGGTACAGCGCGGCGAAGGCCTTCATTCCTCGCTCCCGAAATCGGTGCGGAAAGCCTCCGCGGCGACACCGCGTTCGCGCAGGAACGGAATCAGCGCATCGGTGTTGCCATGCGTCGCGATGACGCGTCGTGCGCCGGTCTGCTCGATGGTACGCAGCAACGCGGGCCAGTCGGCGTGGTCGGAGATCACGAAGCCACGATCGACGTTGCGGCGCCGGCGGTTTCCGCGCAGCTGCATCCAACCGGAGGCGAAACCCAGCTGGTGGCGCCCGAAGCGGCGCAGCCAGGGCGTGCCGGCGGCCGAGGGCGGGGCGAGGATCAGCCGTCCGGCCGCATCGGCCTGGCGCCCCTGTTCGGCGACGGCGATCGTGTCCAGCATCGGGATGCCCGCAGCGCGATAGACGGCCACGCCATTGGCGATGGCACCGTGCAGCCATGCCGGCGGTTCGCCCCGTGCCAGCAGCTCGGCCAGCACGCGCTGGGCCTTGCCCAATGCGTAGCAGAGCAGGACGGCGGCTTCGCCGCGCTGCGCGCATTCCTCGCGCCAGGACGCGATCTCGGCAGCCACGGCTGCGGTGTCCGGCCAGCGGTAGATGGGCAGGGCGAAGGTCGCCTCAGTGATGAAGGTATCGCAGGGCACCACTTCGAACGGCGTACAGGTGGGGTCGGGCTGGCGCTTGTAGTCACCGGAGGCGACCCACACCTGCCGGCCATCATCGATGCGCACCTGCGAGGAGCCGAGCACATGACCGGCCGGATGCAGCGACACCTGCACCCGGCCCAGCGCAAAGGGTGCGCCCTCGGCATGCGCGTGCAGCGGTACGTCGCCCAGCCGCCAGCGCAGGATCGGCGCGCTGCCCGTGCTGCAGTGGTATTCGCCCATGCCCGGGCGCGCGTGGTCACCATGGCCATGGGTGATGACCGCGCGCGGCACCGGCCGCCAGGGATCGATGTGGAAATCGCCAGCAGCGCAGTACAGCCCTTCCGGGCGCAGCACCACAAGATCGTCGTTGCCTGCCATGGCTGCACTGTGGCGCGCGGCTCGTGCACGGGGTGAGAACCGGCCTGAACGCGGGCTTGGCGCAGCATGCGGCACAATCGGATCGCATACCTCTTGCCGCCGGATGGATCGCATGAGTGGACCGGGTTTCAGCAGCACTGCCCCCTTCGAGACCCATGTGGTGCTCAATCAGCCGCCACCGTTCGCCGGGCGCCAGCTGTGGACCGATGACGCAGCGTTGATGGAGGCGGTGCATCGCGAAGGCGCCGCAGCCTTCGTCCCGCGCCTGGCGCAGTACGGTGCGCTGGCCGGTGACGAGCTGTACCGGCTCGGATTCGATGCCAACCGCGACCGCCCGCGCCTGCGCACCCACGACGCGCAGGGGCATCGCATCGATACGGTGGAGTTCCATCCGGCCTACCACCAGCTGATGACCGCCGCGAAGGCGCATGGCGTGGCCGGCCTGTCCTGGCATGAGCCGCAGCCGGGTGCGCATGTTGCACGCGCGGCGCTGAGCTATCTGCACCACCAGGCCGAGGCCGGTACCAGTTGCCCGTTGACGATGACCCATGCGGCGGTAGCGGTGCTGCGGTCGCAGCCGAACCTGGCCGAGTGGGCGCGCAAGGCCGCCGCACCGGTGTACGACCCGCGCGACGTACCGGTGGCCGACAAGGCCGGCATCACCCTGGGCATGGGCATGACCGAGAAGCAGGGGGGCTCGGATGTGCGCGCCAACACCACGCGAGCAGAGCCCATCGACGGCGAGCGCTATCGGCTGGTCGGCCACAAGTGGTTCTTCTCGGCACCCATGTGCGATGGCTTCCTCGTGCTGGCGCAGGCACCGGGCGGACTGACCTGTCTGCTGATGCCGCGCCGGCTTGCCGATGGCGACCGCAATGCATTCCGCCTGGTGCGGCTGAAGGACAAACTGGGCGATTGGGCCAACGCGTCCAGCGAGGTCGAGTTCTGCGGCGCGCAGGCGTGGCGGGTGGGCGAAGAGGGGCGTGGCGTGGCCACCATCATCGGCATGGTGATGATGACCCGCCTGGACTGCATGCTGGGTGCCGCAGCGGAAATGCGCATGGCGCTGGCGCAGGCGCTGCACCATGCCCGCTACCGCCGCACCTTCGGCCGGTTGCTGGTGGAGCACCCGTTGATGGCCAACGTGCTGGCCGACCTCGCACTGGAATCGGAAGCGGCGACGGTGCTGTCGATGCGCATCGCGCGTGCGGTGGACCGTGCGTCCTTCGATGCCGGCGAGGCGGCGCTGGCCAGGCTGGGCACGGCGCTGGGCAAATACTGGGTGTGCAAGCGGGCGGCGACCTTCGTCAACGAGGCGCAGGAATGCCTGGGCGGCGCGGGCTATGTGGAGGAATCAATGCTGCCGCGCCTGTACCGGCAGGCGCCGCTGAACTCGATCTGGGAAGGCAGCGGCAACATCCAGTGCCTGGATGTGCTGCGGGCACTGGCCCGCGAACCGGAGACGCTGGCCGCACTGCAGGGCGAGCTGTCGGCGGTGGCTGATCGCGATGCGCGCTATGCCGCTGCGCTGCAGCGCTGGGTAACGACCCCGGCACCGGAAGAGTCGCAGGCGAGGATGTTCTGCGAGCGCACCGCATTGCTGCTGCAGGCGGCGCTGCTGCTGCGTGCACGCAGTCCGGTGGCGGATGCGTTCATCCGCAGCCGGCTCGGCGGTGAACATGGATGGGTGTTCGGCACCCTGCCGGCCGGGTTGGACCTGTCGGAAATCCTGGCGCGCGCGCTGCCGTAGCGTGGAATTCTGTAGAGCGCCGCAGCGTGGCTGCGGCGCTCTGCAGTACCGGACGCGGCTCAGCGCTTGGCTTCTTCCTTGGCCGCGTTCGCCTTCGCGTCATTTGCGACATCACGCGCCTTGTCGGCGACCTTCTGTGCGGCGTCCGCGGTCGCATCGCTGGCGTGTGCAGCGGCGTCGGTGGCGGCGACCTTGGCCTGGTCAGCAGCATTGGCGGTAGCGTCGGCCGCCTTGTCCAGCGCCTGCTGGGTATCGGCCGCCGCCTGCTCGGATGCAGCTGCCGTCTTGTCGGCGGCCTCGCGGGTAGCTGCGGCGGCCTGGTCGACTGCGTCACGGGCGGCGGCGCCTGCGCTGTCGGCAGCCTGCCGCGCATCCTGGCGGGCCTGTTCGGCTTCCGGGCCCTTGCAGGCGGCCAGGCCGATCAGCAGCGAAGCGGCCAGCAGGGACAGGGTCAGCGAGCGGATCTTCATGGCGGTCTCCGGTAGTGCACTGCGGCAATGGATGGGGACGCCAGCCTATTCACGCCCTTGTGAAGGCGGGGTCGCGGAACGCGATGCAAAGAAAAAGCCGCTGGCGAACCAGCGGCTTTTCCAGAACAGCGTGAAGAAAGAAGTTATTACTTCTTGGCTTCTTCAGCAGCGTCCTTGGCCTGCTCGGCGGTGCCTTCGGCAGCCTTGGCAGCGTCCTTGGCCTGTTCAGCAGCAGCGTCGGTAGCGGCGCCAGCAGCCTGGGCAGCGGCGTCAGCCGAAGCGTCAGCAGCGGTGGCGGCGGTGTCGGCGGCCTGCTGGGCAGCGTCGGCGGTCTGGGCGCCAGCAGCGGCGGCCTGATCGGCAGCAGCCTGGGCTTCGGTGGCGGCTTCGTTGGCCGAAGCAGCGGCGTCCTGGGCAGCTTCCTGCTTCGAGCAGGCGGCCAGGGCCAGAGCCAGGGACATCGCGACCAGCAGCTTGTTGATGCTCATTGTGTGAATCCTCGTCGTTAGATTAGGCAACGCGCAACTGCGCGCCGACAACATGATGACAAGCCACGTTTGGCTGTCAAGCGATCCCGCATTCATTTTTGCGAAATCGCAGTTAAACCTTTTTAAATCAATTCGATGGCAATTGCGGTCGCCTCGCCACCACCGATGCACAGGGTGGCAATGCCGCGCTTGCCACCGCGCGTGCGCAGGGCGTTGACCAGGGTCACCACCAGGCGTGCCCCGGATGCGCCGATCGGATGCCCCAATGCGCAGGCCCCACCATTCACGTTGAGCTTGTCGTGGGGAATGCCCAGTTCGCGCATCGGGGCCATCGCCACCACGGCGAAGGCTTCGTTGATTTCGAACAGATCCACCTGGTCCAGCGACCAGCCGGTCTTCTGCAGCAATGCGTGGATGGCGCCGATCGGTGCGGTGGTGAACCACTCCGGCTCCTGCGAATGCGTGGCGTGGCCGACGATGCGTGCCAGCGGGGTGATGCCGCGGGCCTTGGCGTCTTCCTCGGTCAGCAGCACCACGGCGGCGGCGCCATCGGAAATGCTGGACGAGCTGGCAGCGGTCACGCTGCCGTCCTTCTTGAACGCCGGGCGCAGGGTCGGAATCTTGGCGATGTCCGAGCGGCCGGGCTGTTCGTCGGTGTCGACCTCGACCTCACCCTTGCGGGTGGCCACCTTCACCGCGACGATCTCGTCGGTGAACGCACCGTTGGCCTGCGCGGCCTGCGCGCGCTTGACCGATTCGATGGCGTAGGCGTCCTGCTCCTCGCGGCTGAACTGATACTTGTCCACGGCGCATTCGGCAAATTCACCCATGGCCTTGCCGTCGTAGGCGTTGACCAGGCCATCGTGGGCCATGTGGTCCACCGCCTGGAAGTTGCCGAAACGGTTGCCGGTGCGCGAGTTGGGCAGCAGGTGCGGCGCGTTGGACATCGACTCCATGCCGCCGGCAACCACGACCTTGGCCGAACCGGCCTTGATCAGGTCATGCCCGAGCATGATGGTCTTCATGCCTGAGCCGCACACCTTGTTGAGGGTGCTGGCACCGACGGACAGCGGGATGCCGGCGGCGATCGCGGCCTGGCGGGCGGGCGCCTGGCCGAGGTTGGCCGGCAGCACGCAGCCCATCAGGACTTCGGAAACGTCGCTGGCCGGGACACCGGACTGCTCCAGCGCTGCGGCGATGGCGGCCGCGCCGAGGGTCGGGGTCGGCACACCGTTGAACTGGCCGAGGAAGGAGCCGATGGCGGTGCGTTTGGCGGCGGCGATGACGATGTTGGACATGGCAATCTCGTTGATGCGTAAGCAATGTTCGGAAAGGAGACCGGGGGGCGTTGGATGCGCTCCGGTTTCCCGGCAGACTGCGTGGGGGTCGGCCCAAGTATAGAGGGTCGGGGATGGCTGCCGCTGGATGGCGCCGCATGCCCGCCGGGATGAAGGCGGGCCAACGTTCATGGGATGGAATCGATGGAACGCACGACGATGGCACGGTCGGTCCTGGCTGCGGCGCTGGCGATGGCGCTGACGGCGTGTGGAGGCGGAGGGGGTGGTGGCAACGTGCGTGTTGACCCGCCGCCCACCACGCCGCCGCCTGCCCCGCCGCCGCCGACCACGCCGCCCCCGCCCAAACCGCTGGAGCCGGCCTTCGATGCGCACCTGTCGGTCACCCAGGCGCGCGCCGCGCAGGCCACGGGTGCCACCGGCAGAGGTGTGCGCATCGGCATCGTCGATTCGGGCGTGCAGCGCACGGCCGCCGCGCTGAACGGGCGGGTACTGGCCAACCTCACCTACATCGACCCTGCCCGCAACAACCTGGCGGTGGACGATGTGGTCGGCCATGGCACGGCCGTCGCCAGCCTCGCTGCGGGCGCAGCGGTCGGGCGCTGGCCCGGCGGCATCGCGCCCGGTGCGCAGATCGTGTCGGCGCGGATCATCTCCGACAAGCCGCCGGCAGACGACGGCAGCGGCCAGGGCAATTCGTTCAGCGGCACCCTCGGTGTGGCCCAGGTGCACCGCGACCTGATCAGCTACAACGTCAAGGTGATGAACAATTCCTGGGGCGGTCTGTACTGGACCGACCTGCCCACCACCGCCCAGGTCGCCGGCGAGTACCGGCCTTTCGTCATCAATCACGGCGGGCTGGTGGTGTTCGCCGCGGGCAACGACGCGCGCAGCGAGCCCAGCAGCCTGGCGGCATTGCCGGGCCAGGCGGGCGTGGCAGGCTCGCGGCCGGCTGCGGATCTGGAGCGCGGCTGGCTGGTGGCCACGGCCGTCGATCCCTACGCGCCGGACACGCTGGCCGGTTACGCCAATGCCTGCGGCCAGGCGGCGCGCTACTGTCTGGCGGCGCCGGGCAGCGCGGTCTATCCGGATGACGCGGGCACCAGCTACTTCTGGAACTACGGCACGTCCTTCGCCGCACCTCTGGTGTCGGGCGCGGCCGCGCTGGTGTGGGAGCGGTATCCGTACTTCGACAACAACCTGGTACGGCAGACCCTGCTCGGCACGGCCAAGGACATCGGCGCTCCCGGCGTGGACCCGGTGTTCGGCTACGGCCTGCTCGACATCGGCAGGGCCATCAACGGGCCGGGACGTTTCGACTGGGGCGACGTGATTGCCAATGTCGACGCCGCATCCACCGGTTCGGTCTGGAGCAACGACATCGTCGGCAGTGGCGGCCTGGTCAAGCAGGGCGCCGGCGTGCTGGCGTTGACCGGCAACAGCAGCTACAGCGGTGCCACCCGCATCGAAGGCGGTGTGCTGTCGCTGCGCGATGGCGGCGTGATCCGTTCCGGCGTGAGCATCCTGCCGCAGGCCGATCCATCATCCAGCGGCCTGCAGTTCAATGGCGGCACGCCCCGCGTGGTCGGCAACGTGACCAACGGCAGCAGCGTGTTCCTGACCACCGCCAATACCACGGCGACCATCGAAGGCAACTACGTGCAGCAGGCCGGCGCACAGCTGATGATCGCGCTGGGGGCCAACGCGCTGCAGGTCACCGGCAGCGCCCGTCTGGACGGTGGCGTGCACGTCCACGGATTCGTCGATGGCTACGTGCCGCAGGACGGTACCCGGCAGGATCTGATCCATGCCGCCGCCGGCGTGACCGGCACCTTCAGCACCGCGGCCACATCCAGTGGCCTGCAGGGGCTGGCCCTGCTGCAGACCAGCTATGGCTATGACAGCAACAACGCATGGTTGAACCTGACCCGGATCAGTGTCACCGCCGCTGCGCGTGGGCTCGATGCCGGTGTGCAGACAACTGCGGCGCGGCTGGAAGGCGCGTTCGTCGAACTGGACGGCAACCACGCGTTGCAGGATTCGCCATTCGGTGGCGCAGCGGCCGGCCTGCAGCGCAGCACGGGCCTGGCGGCCACGCTGGAGAGCCTGTCCGGCAAGGCCCACGCACGGGCCGAGGCGGCAACCTTCGACAGCATCGACATGTCGCGACGCGCGGTGGCCGCCCGTTTCGATCGTGTGCAGGCTCTGCCTGCGCTGCGCGGTGCCTGGCAGAGCACGTTGGGCGAAGCAGGGCAGGGCAGTTTCGCCGGCAGCGCGACCGACAGCCGGGGCTGGATGGCGGGTCAGGACGTGCCGCTGGGCAGCCATGGCCTGCTGGGCATGGCGTTCGGTGAAACACGCAGCAACGGTGGCAGTGCCTTCAACGGTGATCGCGGGCAGGACCGCCAGGCGCAGGCGCAGCTGTATGCCGGCTGGAGCGTTGGGCGCGGTTATGCATTGGCACAGTTCGGCACAGGGCGGTTCACCCGCGAACTGGACCGGCAGCTGCTGCTGGGTGCAGGTGCCTACGGCGTTTCCGCGCGCTACGGCGGTCGATTCAGCAGCGCCAGTGTCGAAAGCGGCTATCGCTTCGGCACCGCCGGCGCGTCGTTGACACCGTATGTCGGTGCCAGTGCCACACGGGTGGATACCGCAGCGTTCAACGAGCGCGGCGGCTTCGGTTTCGGCCTGCGGGGTGAAGCCAATCGTGCGCAGCGCAGTCAACTGCTGGCGGGGCTGCGCGGCGAGCGCGGCTGGGGACGCTGGACGCTGCGCGGGCACGCCGAATGGCAGCAGCGCCTTCAGGGCGGCGCCGGGGAGTGGCAGGCCAGCTTCGTCGGTGTCGACGCGTGGGCACTGTTGCCAGGTGCCGACTCACCGCGTGGCAGCGCCCTGCTCGGGCTTGCGCTGGAGTCGTGGTGGGGGCGGAGTGGCCGCCTGAGCCTGGGCATCGATCAGCGTGTCGGCGGTGATGACGCACGGCAAGCGGCACTGCGTTACAGCGCCGGGTTCTGATCCATCATCGGGTTGCCGGCGCCCGGAGGGGCGCCGTGCCGAGGCCCGGCAGGGGCGGTCAACCGCCGCGCAGATTGCCGAGGCGCGGGGTGCTGCGGCCCAGCGGCATCTTCAGCTTGCCGATCGACAGGATGCGGCTCTCGGCGATTCGGTCGGCCGCACGTTGCGGCGCGATGTTCTCGCGCTGCGACAGTTCAAAGATGCGTGTCAGGTTGTGGTAGATGCTGCGGATCAGGCGCATCGCGCGCTCGCGGTTGTAGCCATCGATCTCCAGCGACACGTTCATCACGCCACCGGCATTGACCGCGTAATCGGGTGCGTACAGGATGCCGCGCGCGTGCAGTTCATCGCCGATTTCCAGGCTGGACAGCTGGTTGTTGGCGGTGCCACAGATGATCTTGGCCTTGATCCGCGGCAGGGTGTCGGCATTGATCGAGCCTTCCAGCGCGCACGGCGCGAAGACGTCGGCATTCACTTCGTGGATCTCGTCCGGCTTCACTGCTTCGGCGCCGAAATCGCTGACTGCGCGATCGACCAGGGCCGCATCCAGGTCGGTGACATACAGCTTCGCGCCGCGGTCGCGCAGCAGCTTGACCAGTTCCATGCCGATGTGGCCCAGGCCCTGCACCGCGATGCTGGTCTTGCCCACTTCCTCGTGGCCGAACTTGAAACGCATCGACGCCATCAACGCCTGCAGCGCGCCGTAGGCGGTGAACGGTGCGGGATCTCCGGAGCCGCCATGCACCTGGTGGACGCCGGTCACGAACTGGCTTTCCAGGTAGATGTTCTCCATGTCGTTGACGTCGGTACCGACGTCTTCGGCGGTGATGTAGCGGCCACCCAGCGAATCGACATAGCGACCGAAGGCGCGGAACAGGACTTCGGTCTTGTCCGCTTTCGGATCGCCGATGATCACCGCCTTGCCACCACCGACATTGAGGCCGGCCAGCGCATTCTTGTAGGTCATCGTCCGGCTCAGCCGCAGCACGTCGGCCAGCGCTTCGTCAGTGCTGGCATAGGGACGCATGCGCACGCCGCCCAGGGCCGGGCCCAGGGTGGTGTTGTGGATGGCGATGATCGCCTTCAGGCCGGCGTCATGGCTGTGGCAGAACACCACCTGTTCGTGGCCGGTGGTGGCGAGGGTTTCGAATAGCATGGCGTCTCCGATGGTGCGAACGGCGGCGAACTGCAGCGAACGACCAGTGAACGGTAGGGTCCCAAAACAAAAAAAGCGACGTCGTCGGTGCAGGGGGACGGGTCGCGCGGCGCCATTCTAGTCCATTCCCCGGGCGTCTGCCGTCGACGTCGATGGGCACTGCGGGTTAAAGAAGATGAAAGTGCGGCCGATGCTGCGTCGATGGCCAGTGGCCGGATCGTGTGAAGAGACAGAGACGGGCCATGGCGAGCGCAGTACGACATCGACAGGATCACGGCCGGTGACGCTGGCCTGGGCACGCAGGGTACGCGGCTGGCTTGCGTCGCTGACCGGCGCGGCGCCGTCGCGTCTGTCTGCGGGGCCGCGTCAGGCGGTGGCCGCTGCGGCTGCCCGCCTGCAGGGAGACCCGGTGCCCCCGGGAGAGATCGCCGCGCAGCTGCAGCGTGGCCTGCACGCGCTGGCGCTGTACCCGCGACTGGCGGGCGAGGCCGGCCCTGTCGATGCTGCCAGCGCCGGACTGGCACAGGCGGTGGCGGACGCGCTGCAGGATCGCGACTGGGCGACGCGGCAGCTGCCGCGCCGGCCGCAGCTGCTGCCGCAGCTGATCCAGACCGTCAACGATGATGCCGCCTCGGCACGGGTGATGGCGGCGATCATCGGCCAGGATCCGGTACTCACGGGCAATCTGCTGCGCATCGCCAACAGTCCCGCATACAAGGTGCACGAACGCCCGGTCGAGAGCCTGCAGCGGGCGGTGACCCTGGTCGGCACGGAAGGCGTGCGGCAGATCATCAGTGCGGTGCTGGTGCAGCCGGTGATGCAGGTTCAGTGCGAGCGGTTCCCGCAGTTCAGCACGATCACCTGGGAGCACGCCCTGCTGGCATCGCGTGCTGCTGCCGACCACGCACGCAGCGTGAACTCCGGCGATGCCTTCGCCGCGCAGTGGCTGGGCCTGGTGCAGGGACTCGGTGCGGCGCTGGTGATGCGACAGCTGCTGCAGGAAGCCCAGGCGCGCGGCGAGGACGTGCAGCCGGCCCTGGCCCTGCAGCTGCTGCAGCAGTGGTCGTTGCCGCTGGCACAGCGGGTGGCCGCCGCCTGGGAGCTGCCCGACCCGGTGCACCAGACCCTGGCGGCTGACGCCTCGGGCCCTCTGTCCGACAGCCTGCGGCTGGGCAGCGCAGCGGCGGCGGCGAGCCTGCTGTGCCGGCATGGCCACTCCACCCAGGGCCGCATGCTGGCCCTGCTGGAGCAGCTGCCGTCGGCTCCGCCCCATGCGCTTCGCTGGATCTGGCGGCGCCTGCATGGTCGCAGCGTGGAAACACTGGACGACGCCCCGCATGAAGGCGAGGCCAGGGCACACTGAGCGCTACAGCTGCGATTCCACCGGCAGCCAGCTGATGATCCGCGACAGCCAGCGCTGGCGCCGCGTAGCACCTGGCTCGTCCTCCACCCAGCGCGGCGGAGGCTCACGCTCCAGCCAGCGCAGCCGATCGCGGTTGTCCACTGCCAGCCACCAGCTGTGCCTGGCGTCGGCCAGGCGCAGGTACTCGTCGCGCAGCTGCGCGCCCAGCACGGGATCGTCGAACAGCACCCCCATTTCGGTGTTGAGATAGGCCGAGCGCGGGTCGAGGTTGAAGGAACCGACAAAGCCACGGCGGTCGTCCACCAGGAAGGCCTTGGTGTGCAGGCTGGCCCCGCTGCTGCCGAACAGGCCTGCATCGCCCGCCTGGCCCTGTGCCTTCAGCTCATACAGGTGCACGCCGGCGTTCAGCAGGGGCACGCGGTAGCCCATGTAGCCGCCGTGCACGGCCGCAACGTCGTTGGCGGCAAGGGAGTTGGTCACTATGCCCACGTGCACGCCGCGCGACGCCATTGCCGAGAGCCCGTCCAGGCCCTCGTTGCCCGGCACGAAGTAGGGCGAAATCAACAAGGCCTTGCTGCGCGCAGACTCCAGTTCACCGATCAGCCCGGTAACGAGCCAGCTGCCGCGGTCGTCGTTGCGGTGTTTCATCGGCGGATCCGAGACGATGCGCACGGTGCTGCTCCAGTGCAGCGGCTCGGGGCTGGGACGCTGCCGATGGCGTGATTCGGCCACGCGCGCAAGATAGGGCCGGGCAGCATCGCGCTGCGCTTCATGGTCGGACTCACGCACCAGAAGGCGAAGCTGCGCGTCGGTATGGAAGGCCAGCGCGGAGACCGGAATCGCCGCCGGGCTGTTCCAGTAGTCGTCGAATATCCGGTTCGCCTGTGCAACGGCAGGGCCGGCGACCAGCAGGTCCAGGTCCTGGAAGTTCACATCCGTGCGCGCGCTGAAATACTCCTCGCCGATGTTGCGGCCACCGACGATGGCAACACGGCCATCGGCGATCCAGCTCTTGTTGTGCATGCGGTGGTTCACGCTGAAGAAGCGCTGCACCATCTCCACCATGCGCAGGATGCCGCTGCGGTTGCGGAACGGATTGTAGAGCCGGATCTCGATGTTCGGATGCCGGTCCAGCGCCATCATCAGCGCGTCCTTGTCCTTGGCATTCATGTCGTCGAGCAGGATGCGCACGCGCACCCCGCGCTCGGCGGCGTCATGCAGCGCTCTGGCCATCAGGTGACCGATCAGGTCGTCGTGCCAGATGTAGTACTGCAGGTCCAGACTGCGCCCGGCCTGCGCGGTGATCATCGCGCGCGCCGCGAATGCATCCATGCCATCGCCGAGGAAGGCCACGCCGGATTGCCCGGGGTGCGCCTGCTGTAGCGGCACGACCTGCTGGTCGATGCGGGTCTGCGCCGGTTGTAGCGGCAGGACGTGCGACGGCTCACCGTGCGCCTGTGGCGTCAGGTGGTCGGCCAGCAGCAGTCCGGACAGGACCAGCAGCAGGAGAATGGCGAAGATGATCGCAACGACGCGCAACAGGCGTCGCCATACAGGCGCAGGCGGGCTCATGGCCCCATGCTAGTGGATTGGCGTGCCGCGCGGCGGCGGGCGTCAGAACCGTTCGTCGCTGCCCATGTAGCGCCATTGTCCCGGCGGCAGCGGGCCCAGCGCCACCCGGCCGATGCGCAGGCGGCGCAGGGCGGTGACCTGCAGGCCGGCGGCAGCCACCGCGGTCTTCAGGCCCTTGGCCGTCAGCCCCTTGCCGGCGAAGCGCAGCCGCTGCTCGCTCTGCCAGCTCACCTTGGCTCCGCCCGACTCCTGCTGCAGCCGGGCCAGCAGCCAGGGGCCCCGTTCCGGCCCGCCTTCTGCCAC
This sequence comes from Stenotrophomonas sp. STEN147, assembly GCF_056757995.1. NCBI lineage: Bacteria > Pseudomonadati > Pseudomonadota > Gammaproteobacteria > Lysobacterales > Lysobacteraceae > Stenotrophomonas > Stenotrophomonas sp. STEN147. The sequence continues at coordinate 41,294 of NZ_JBRRCG010000017.1, read as the reverse complement.
TTCGACCAGATACTCCTGTTCGGTGCGGCCGAGATTGCGCTGCAGGTGGGCCAGCGTGGCCGGGTCCTGGCTGACCACGACCAGGCCGCTGTCTGCCGCGGGCAGGGACGCGGCCAGCTGCAACCCGTGGAAATGGCGCTGCAGTGGCCGGATGCCGCTGGCATCGAGGGCGCTGTGGCTGTTGCTGCTGACCAGCGCACACAGGGTTTCGGCGGCAGCACCGGCCGGCTTGTGCAGCAGCATGCCCACGCGCTCGGCCTTGCTGTCATTGGCCTGTTCATCGAGCACGATCACCGCCGTGTCATCGACCGGGCGCTGTGGCTGTTCGACCACCTCGCCATCGACCGTGACCCAGCCGCCTTCAATGTAGCGCCGCGCTTCGCCGCGCGGGATGCCGAGCAGGGCGGACAAGCGTTTGTCGAGGCGTATCGGTTCCATGGGCGGGCAGGTCGGGCGGGGGCCGCGCAGTGTAGCCCCTGCGCGCGGTCAGCGCTGGCTGCGGTTGGCCAGCTCGGTCAGGTACAGGCGGGTGTCGAATTCCAGTTGCAGGTAATCGGGCTCCATGTGCTGGCAGAGCTGGTAGAAGGCCTTGTTGTGGTCGGCTTCCTTCAGATGCGCCAGCTCGTGCACCACGATCATGCGCAGGAAGGCGGCCGGCGCCTGCCGGAACACGGTGGCGATGCGGATCTCGCGGCTGGCCTTGAGGCGGCTGCCGTGCACGCGGGAAATGGCGGTATGCGTGCCCAATGCATGCTTGATCACTTCCAGCGTGTTGTCGTAGCAGACCTTGTTGAGCGGTACCGACTTGCGCAGGTAGCGGTCTTTCAGCTCCTGGGTGTAGTCGTAGAGCTGACGGTCGCTGCGCACCTCATGGGGCTCGGGATAGCGCTGCTGCAGCCACGGGCCGAGCCGGCCCTGCGCCAGCAGTTCGCTGACCTGGGCGACCAGGGGTTCGGGATAACCGGTGAGGTACTTCAGGACGGCCATGCAGGGGCGGCGGGGCGTCGGTAGAATGGGGGCATCCAAGATTACACGCGGTACGCACCGACCATGGCAAAGCCCAACGCGCTGCAGGAACAATTGCTCAAGGCCGGCCTGGCCAAGAAGTCGCAGGCCAGCGCCGCCGCACGCGAACAGGCCAAGGCGCGCCAGGGCAAGGCTGAATCGACGTCGGCCGAGGTCCAGCGTGAGGCTGAACGCGCCCGCGCCGAGAAGATCGAGCGCGATCGTGCCCTGGCCGCCGAGCGCAACGCACAGGCCAGGCTGGCCGAGCAGAAGGCGCAGGCAAAGCAGATCATCGCCGCCCATGCCGTGCCGCATAAGGGCGAGGACGAGTACCGCTTCAGCGATGGCAGCACGATCCGCACCCTGCTGATCGACCCCAAGCTGCGCAAGGCGCTGTCGGTGGGCGTGCTGGTCATCGTCGCCCAGGGCGAGGGTTACGCGTTGCTGCCCCGTGCTGCGGCGGAGAAGGTGCGCGAGCGCGCGCCGGAAGCCATCGTGGTCGACCACGGGCAGCCGGGCTCGACGGAGGAGATCTCCACCGGCAACGCCGAAGATGATGCCTATTACGCGCAGTTCCAGATTCCTGACGATCTGGTCTGGTAAGCCGCTGCCGCAGGCGTCCCCACGGGCAGACAGGTAGCTGAAGCACGGGCCTGGCGGGGCACTGCCCGGCCTTTTCCGTGGGTGTATCGTCCCCATATCAGGCCACACACCTGCGGAGGACGGATATGGCTACCGGTTGGGCGGGAGATGGCGCGGTCCAGGACCAGATCGACGCGACGGTAGACGATGCGATTGCCCGCGCTCGGCGCCAGCTGCGCCAGGGCCCGGGTCTGGAGCACTGCGAGGAATGCGACGCACCGATTCCGTTGGCGCGGCGCAACGCCGTGCCCGGCGTGCGGCTGTGCGTGGCCTGCCAGCAGGCGCACGATGAGGAAGAGCAGGCGCACAGCAGCTACAACCGTCGCGGCAGCAAAGACAGCCAGCTGCGTTGATGGGGGCGGCTCAGCCGTCGCCCTGGATGCCGCCCGGTGCCTGTGCCGGATCGCGCCAGCGGCGTACGGTGCGCTGGAAGAACAGGTTGTTCGGCAGCTGCAGCACCGTGCCTTCGTGGCCTTCGCCGGTCTCCTGCAACGTGGTGTAGATCAGGTTCACATCGATCACCCGGCCCTTCAGTCCGGGCTTCTCGCCGTTCTCCAGCACCTCGATGTAGTCATGCAGGCGGAACGGGCGGGTAGTGAAGATCAGCAGCGTGCAGAAGATGTTGGAGAGCACGCTCCAGGCCGCGAAGAAGGCCACCGCACCGACGGCTGCAAAGCCCGTGAACGCCGTCCACAGCACTGCCGGTGAGGCCCCCAGCAGGCTCAGGATGTACAGCAGTGCACTGAAATAGACCACGAAACTGGTGATGCGGCGCGCGCCCATCACCATTTCCGGCGGCAGGGTGTAGTGGTCGGCGAAGCGGCGGATCAGGCGGCGCGCCAGCAGCCGCAGCAGCCAGGCGGCCAGCAGGACGAGCGCGATCTGCAGGGCGATGCCCATGTTGTGCAGCCAGGGATGGGTCCAGGCCGGCAGGTGATCCTTCAGCGACAACATCATGGGGCGACAGCAGGTAGCGGTGGTGGTCGCCGATGTTACCCGGCACGTGCCGGCGATTCGACCATCGGCCTCCACGCCAGGCACACCAGCTCCTGGCGCTGCTGCTGCAGGCAGGCCCGGCCGCGCTCCGGGTGGAGCTGCAGCGACAGGCCAAGCACCTGCAGCGCGACGCAGGCAGCGACGGCCAGCAGGGCGGCACACGATGGGCTGGACATGGCGGGCTCCCGGACGGTATTTCACGAAGGACCCTCCATGGATGCAGCGGCCGCCGAAAAGGTTGCATCGTGCCTGGCAGGAATCGGATCTAAACCTTCTGCGGGACTGGCGCATCCAAGGACTATGCTCGACACCACCATGCCCGCACCGCCTGCTGCCTCCGACGCCGTCGACGAACCTGCCCTGGTACGGGCGGCAGCCGGTGGCGATACAGCGGCCTACGAACTGCTGTATCGACGCCATGCGCCACGGGTGTTCGCCGTGCTGTGGAGGCTGTGTGGCGGCCAGCAGGCACGTGCGGAGGATGCGCTGCAGGAAGCGTTCCTGCAGGCATGGAAGGCACTGCCCGGGTTCCGTTTCGAAAGCAGCCTGTCGACCTGGCTGCATCGTCTCGGGGTCAACGCCGCGCTGATGGAACTGCGCGGCCGGGCGGGAGGACACGATCACGACAGCCTGGATGACGTGGACGGTGGTGTACCGGAGCTGGCCGTGCATGACCGCTGCGCCGGCACGGAGCGCGACCTGGAACGTGCGCTGGCGACGCTGCCCCCGCGGGCGCGGGCGGTGCTGGTGCTGCACGACATCGAAGGCTGGAAACACCAGGAAATCGCCGAGCAGCTGCAGATGGCTGTCGGCAGTTCCAAGGCACAGTTGCATCGTGCGCGTGGCTTGCTGCGTGCACGGCTGGGAGACATGACATGACGATGAACGACCCCGACTACGACCACGACCTGATCGCGCGCCTGCGCGCCTTGCCCCGCGAGCGCAGCGTTCCGGAGGACGGCTGGGCGCGGCTGTCGGCCAGCCTGCCACCGCGCGGGTCCGCCCCCGGACCGCTCCCGGCAGCAGGCAAGGTGGTGGCGATGACGCCGCGTCCGCGACGGCGCTGGTGGCTGCCGGTGGGCGCGGCGCTGGCCGCCAGCCTGGCGGTCTACGCGGTGGCACCGTGGTGGCAGTCGCCGCAGGCCACGCCAGCGCCTTCCGGGCTGCAGCTGCAGGCCGCAGCGATGACCGAGCAGTACCAGCAGGCGGTGGCCTCCCTGCCGCAGGGCGGGGCAGCGGAGTGGCAACCGGCCCTGCACGAACTCGACCGCAGCGCGGAGCAGATCCGCGCGGCGATGGCGCAGGATCCACGTGCGCCGCACCTGCTTGGACAGCTCAAGCGCACCTATGCGCTGCGGCTGGAACTGACCCGGCAGGCGGCGCAGGCCGCCGCCGGACTGACAACCTGAGGAGACCCATGATGCGACCCCTTCTTTTCTGCTGCGCCGCGCTGCTGCTGGTACCGGCTGTGGCACTGGCCGACACGCGCGTCGACGAACGCCATGCACTCGCCACCGGTGGCCGGATTGAACTGAGCAACGTGGCCGGCAAGGTCACCGTGCGCGGCTGGGACCGCAACGAGGTCCAGCTCACCGGCAGCCTCAGCGACGGCCTGCAACTACGTCAGGAGAAGAGTGCCAACCGCGTGCGGTGGGAGGTGGAATATCCACGGCGCAGCAACAATGGCGGGGCCACCCTGGTGCTGAACGTGCCGCGCTCGGCGGAACTTCTGCTCAGCACCGTCAGTGCGAGCCAGGACATCAGTGGCATCGATGTGCGTCGGCTGCAGGCCGATACGGTCAGCGGCAGCCTGTCCGCGGCAGGCCGCAGCGGCGACACCAAGCTCAACACGGTCAGCGGCAGCGTCACTGCCCGCCTGCAGACGCCGCGGCTGGACGTGAACACCGTCAGCGGCCGCATTGACGCGGGGGGAGGCGTGTCCGGCGACATCGGTGCGCAGACCGTGTCCGGACGCGTGGATGTCGATGCCGGGCGCATCCAGCGCCTGGCGGTGGAGACGGTGTCAGGCAGCATCGAACTGGCCGCTTCCGGTCTGGCGCCGGGGGGCCGCATCAACGTCGAATCGGTGAGCGCATCGGTCAATCTGCGGTTGCCGCGGACCGTGTCGGCGCAGCTGTCGGTGAACAGCTTCAGCGGCTCGATCAACAGTGATGCCGGCACGGTGGAGCGGCCGCGTTATGGGCCGGGCAGCAATCTCGACACGCGGCTGGGGGGCGGTGACGGCGATATCCGCATCCAGTCGCATTCGGGCAGCGTGCGGGTCCGACTGGACCGCTGAGCGCGGACCGGCAGGCCGCGGCGGCAGCGCCGCCGCGGTCAGGGAGGGTCAGCTGGCTTTCTTCAGCGCCCAGGTCGTACCCAGCACTTCGATCTTGCCACCGGCCTTGCGGAACGCGGCCAGGTCAGACGCGATCGAGTCGCTGCTGACCACAGTACTGGCGGCTGCACCCTTGCGTTCGCTACGGATGCTGTTGTTAGCCTTCGCGGGGGTCTTTGCCTTGCGGGGCATGGTTGCTCCTGTCAGGTGGAAGGGGAGGAAAGCGCACAGGCATCGGCCTGGCGCAGGTAATCCTGCCGCTCGCGGCGGCAGTCATCGCCGCCCATCGAAAACTGGCGGCAGATCGCCGGGCGCTGCGAATAGATCGTGCAGCGCAGGTGATAGGGATCGATCGCCGCGCACCAGCCTTCCTCGTTGCGCGCCATCACGGCCCGGCCGTGGGCGTCGCGCGCGAGGAACTGGCCGGGCACGTGGTCGCCGGGCTGCAGCAGTACCGGCAGCCGGCAACAGACCGCGTCACAACGGCGGCAGTCGATGGGTGCAGGTGCGGCGTCAGGTTGTAAGGCCACAGGGGCCTGGCGGGTGCCCAAAGCGGGTCTCGATGGCGGCTCGGGTGATGCGCGGCCATGAACGAGCCAGGAAGGCACGGCCGCAAGACCCGCGTGGCGGGCCGCGCTGCACCCGGAACACACACCGGCAGGGCCGATGGAAGGTACAGCTGTGGATCAAGCCTACCGAGGGTAGCAAACCCTGCGTAACGTTTTGTTAATCCCGGCTGGCTGCGGCCAGCGCCAGGCCTTGTACCACCCCGAGCGAAGGCTCCCCGTGGACCATCCGGGCACCCGGAAACGCCTCCGCCACGGCCTGGCGCAGGTAGCCCGCACGGGACATGCCACCGGTCAGGAACACCGCGTCCGGGTCGCCGCCGATATCGCTGCGCACCTGGGCCAGCAGCGTGCGGATCTGTTCCAGGTAGCCATGGGCCGCACTGGCCAGGCCGTCGGCACTGCTGTCGGCGTGCAGGTCGCGCTCGATGTAGTCCAGCGTGCTGCGGTGCGTGGCAGACGTGCTCAGGGCGATCTTGGCGCGCTCGACATCACGGTACAGGCGCGCGGTGTTGCCGGTGTCCTGCAGTGCCTGCAGTCGCGGGCCCCAGGGCGCATCGACCGCATCGTAGTTGTGCTGGCGGAAGTCGCGCTGGCGGGTCATGTCCTGCACGGTGGCGGCTTCTACGTAGTGGTGGGCGGGCACGCGGGTGATGCCACGACCGAACAGCGGCATGTAGCTGGACAGGCTCAGGGCCAGGTCGATGTCGGTGCCGCCACGGGCGATGCCCCAGGCACGGTGGATATGCGGGGGCACTGGTCCCCCCACTTCGGCATGGGCGATGTCGGTCGTGCCACCGCCGATGTCGACGATCACGGCCTGGTGCCGTGTCGCGCTTCCGGCGTGATAGTGCATCGCCGCTGCGGCAGGTTCTTCCAGGAAATCGATGCGGTCGAAGCCGGCCTGCGCCGCCGCCTCGCGCAGGATGTCCAGCGCCTGCGCGTTGCCGGCCTCGCCGATCGAGCTGCGGAACTGCACGGGGCGGCCGAGCAGGGCGGTGCGCAGCGGCTGGCCAAGCTGCGCGCTGGCGGTCAGGCGGATGTGCTCAAGGATATGCGCGGCAATGCCGGTAATGGTCTGCTTCGCGCGCGGGTGCAGGTTGTAGCCGAGCATCGACTTGGGGCTCTGCACGAGGTTGCCTTCATGCTCCTCGAAATAGGCTTCCAGCGCGTCATCGCCGTAGATCGCGTTCTGCAGCAGGTCGCTGGCGCTGCGCGCTTCGCGGGCACGGGCTTCCATCCATTCGCGGCGCAGTGCGCGCAGTGCTTCGCGGCGCAGTGCCTGCGGCGGGCGCTCCTGGCCGGCAGCGCGGGCGGCACGCGCTGCGCTGTCGATCATCTGCTCCAGCGCATGCTGTTGGCTGGCATCGGGCTGGAAGTCGTCCGGATCGGGTACCACGCCGGGGAAGTAGACGCTGGTGCGGAACTGTTCGGCATCGCCGAAGCGGATCGGCAACAGGCGACCCTCGTGCACGATGGCGGCGGCAGAATTGCTGGTACCGAAGTCGATGCCGAGGCGCATGCGGAATTCCAGGGACGGACAAGGGCCGCGCACTCTGCTGCAGTTTGCGGTCCGCTGCAAGCGCCCGCCGGCCGCGTCGGGCCGGCAGGGGGAGCGGCCGCGGGAGAACGGGTAAAAAGAGCGGGCGGTTACAATGGCGGCCGTTGATTCATTTTGAGGTACTTGCAATGTCGTCCGTTCCCGCCTGTCCGCAGTGCACCCTGGAAAACACCTATGCCGATGGCGCGCTGTGGATCTGCGCCGATTGCGGCTTCGAATGGACCGCCGAGGAGGGCGCGGGGCAGGCGCTGGTCGTGCGTGACAGCAACGGCAACACCCTGCAGGCCGGCGACACCGTGACCGTGATCAAGGACCTGAAGGTCAAGGGCTCCTCGATTCCGCTCAAGCAGGGCACGGTGATCCGCAACATCCGGCTGGTCGAGGACGATGCGGAGCACATCGAAGGCAACTCGGACAAGATCAAGGGCCTGGTGCTGAAAACCTGCTTCCTCAAGAAGGCCTGACCGGCCCTCAGCGCCTGGCCTGCTGCTGCGCCCGCCAGCGGGCCAGGCTGTCCAGCTTGGCCTGGTAGCGGGCCTGCTGTGGCGCCCCGCCGAGTTCCTGGGCCCGTGTCAGTTCCTTGTCGGCGCGGGCCAGCTGGCCGGCGAGGAAGTACACCCTCGCCAGGCCGAAATGGAACTGGTGTGCGGCATCGTACAGGCGCACCGCCCGGCGGTAGCAGCGGATGGCCTCCGCCAGGTCGCCTGCGCGTTCGGCGCGGGCCCCGAGCATGTACTGGGCAAACGGATCCTCGCGCTGTACGGCGCGCAGGCGGCGCTCCAGCTGCTGCGCTGCTGCCACCAGGCCCAACCGCCGGTAGAGCGCACTGGCGTTGTTCAGTGCCGCATCCTGACGGCCGTCCAGGCGCAGTGCCATTTCCAGCGCACGACGTGCGCCGGCGGTGTCTCCCTTCCGGTTGTCCAGCACGCCCAGGTTGTTCCAGGCCGGTGCGAATCGCGCGTCCTGCGCCACCGCTGCATCGAAGAACACCCGGGCACCGTCCAGATCGTCGCTGGCCATGCGTTCGGCGCCACGATTGTTGTAGAAGTGCGCCAACGCACGGGCACGGTCGATCGGCTGCGGGCCGTGGCGGTCATACAGCACGTTGCGGTCCAGATCGACCGTGCCGAAGCGGCCGCCGACGTCGACCCCGGCATTGACGTGGCCGACGCTGTAGACCACGCCCTGGTCCTGCTCCTGATACCAGGACACCACGCTGCCGACTTCCTGCACCCGGGCCTGGATGCCGGCCTCGCGTGCCAGCGACACGAACAGCAGCGTGAATGCCAGGCAGTTGGCGCGGCGGTACTGCCAGACTTCGCCGACGGTATAGGTCGCGTCGGCGTCGTACTGCAGATCCAGTCCCTGCCGATCGAAGATCATCTCCACCAGGGCCTGCAGGCGCTGGTCGCGCGAGTGGCTGCGCGCGATCACCTGTCGGGTCAGCATCTCGCGCAGTGCCGGTGGAATCGCCAGCACTTCGTCTGCGGTCGGCACGCCTGCCGGCGCGGGGCGGTACTGACCGGCCGGTGCGGCGGCAGGACCGTCCAGGGCGACGGCGGCCGGCGCCGCCAGCGCGAGCAGGGCGAGCAGCAGGAATCGGGTGGCAGGACGTTGCATGGCAATTCCCGGCAGCGGCGGGCGCATCCGCCTGCTGCCGAGTGTAGTCCTGCCCGTGCGCCCGTGCATCGACCGTCGGTCGGCGGCGCGGTCATCCACAGGCGATGTGGACCAGCGCTCGGCAAAGCTGTGGACAACTGTGCTCCGCCCTTGCCGGACGGCGGCTGTGAGTGCGTGGTGAATTATTGTCCAGCTTGCTGGCCGGGGCGTCTGGCAGGATCATGCCGGCATGGACTTCGCCCCGATCCCGCTCGATCCGGCGCAGTGGCAGGCGTTGCAGGACCGATATGCCACGCCGCCACGCGCGTACCATCACTTCGGCCACGTGCGCGCGGTGCTGCAGCACTGCCAGGACGTCGCCGATGGACCGGGTTGGCGGCAGCCCGCCGAGGTCTTTCTGGCCGCGCTTTACCACGATGCGGTCTACGAGGCGGGGCGCAAGGACAACGAGGCACGCTCGGCGGCACTGGCCGTGCAGGCCATCGCGCAGGAGCCTGCGCTGGCGGGCATCGACGCCGCCCGCGTCGAGCAGCTGATCCTGCTGACTGCCCGTCATGGCGAACTCGGTCCTGCGGATGTCGACGCCGAAGCGGCGCTGTTCCTGGATTGCGACATGGCGATCCTGGGCGCGCCTGCACCGGTGTTCGATGCCTACGATCGTGGCGTGGCCGAGGAGTACCAGGGGGTGGTCCCGGGTTTCCTGTACCGCGCCGGCCGCCGCCGCTTCCTGCAGGGGCTGCTGCGCGCACCGCGGATCTTCCTCAGCGACTTCTTCCACCAGCGCCTGGATGCCGCGGCACGCGCAAACCTGCGCCGCCGGCTGGACACCTGAGCGGGGCAGTTACACTGGCGACCTGCATCTGCAAGGTAGCGCCGCCCACCGTGTCCGTTCCCGATCCTGATCCCCGGCCGACCGCACCGGAAGAACCTGGTCCCAACGAGTGCTGCGGCAGCGGCTGTCCGTTGTGCGTACTCGATCTGTATGCAGAGGAACTGCAGCGTTACCGCAAGGCGTTGGCCGAATGGAAGGCGCGGCACCCGGAGGCCACGCCATGACCGGAGCGCGTCCGGCTGCGCTGCTGGCCCTGGTGGCGCTTCTGTTGTTCGTGGCGACGGCCCTGTGGACCCAATTCGCGCGTGCTGATCTGGATTGGATGCGCGCGACCCTGAGCCTGTACCTGCACGGTCCCTGGGGTCTGGCGCTGCGCGCCGCCTACTGCCTGCTGGCGGTGGCGATCACCGCGCTGGGCATCGCGCTCTATCGTCACAGCGTGGGGCCCCGCCGCAGCGCGGCCGCGCCGCTGCTGTTCACCGTCTCCGCTCTGGGCCTGGCGACGGTCGCCATCGGCGACAGTTGGCTGCCGCAGGCGACGCCGCTGCTGGCGCCGCTGGTGCATGGCGTGGCTGCCAACACAGCCTTCCTGTGTGCCAGCGTCGGCATGCTGCTGCAGGCGTGGTACCTGCGTCGCGAACCGGGTTGGCAGCGCAGTGCTGCCCTGCTGTGGGGCTGGGCCTGGCTGGCCTTCGCGTTGCTGTGGCTGCATGTGCTCTGGCGTGAGGGGCCGCCGCGCGGGCTGGGGCAGAAGCTGGTGATCGCCGTGATCGTCGGTTGGCTGCTCTGGCTGGCCGTCACCCTGTACCGGCGCGGTCTGGCGCGCACACGCGCCTGAACCCTGGCCGCGGGCCCGGCGAACGGCCGTGACCGGTACGTGTCGTGCACGCGGTGGCGGCGTATCGTGTGCGCATTCCACTGGGGTTGCGACATGACGCGTGCAGGGTTGGGCAGGGCGATGGGACTGGTGATGGCGCTGGCGGCGTTGCCGGCGGTGGCCGCGGCATCCGTGCAGCAGGTCAGCCATGGCCGATTCGAGCAGGTGCCGGTGCATCTGCCGGCGGGAGTGCCACAGCGGGTGGTGATCTGGTTCCACGAAGGTCCCTATGGCGCTGCCAGCCTGGCGCCGATCGAAGCACTGCGCGCCGACGGTGCACTGGTGGCGGCGGTGGATGTGGCGCACCTGCGGGGCGTGCTTGAACGCGAAGGCGACAGCACCTGTTCGTTCGGCGCTGGCGACGTCGAGAATTTCTCGCGTTGGGTGCAGGCGTTCCTGCACCTGCCGGGGTATCACCTGCCGCTGGTCGGCGGCGATGGTGAAGGTGCCGAGCTGGCCTACAGCCTGGCCGCGCAGGCCGATACCCAGGTGTTCGCCGGCCTGCTGACGTCCGGTTTCTGCCCCGACCATGCCCACGAACGCATGGTCTGCGGAGACGGCGTCAAGCAGGGGCGGCTGCAACCGGCTGAACTGAACTTTCCCTGGTTGAATGCCATCGGCGATGTGGGCTGCAGGGGCCAGGGAGCGGGTCCGTTCGTGCAGCAGGTCGCGATGGCGCGCGGGTTCAAGCGCAGTGCCCGCGGCGATGCCACGCCGGGACTGGTGGCTGCCGCGCGGGTGATCGGTGCGCAGGCCGGCATCAGCCTGGCACCGCCGCCGGCGGCGTTGAAGGGCCTGCCCGTGGTGGAAGTCCCCGCGCGCGGTGACGGCGATACGCTGGCGATCTTCGTTTCCGGTGATGGCGGCTGGGCGGGACTGGACAAGGACGTGGCATCGTCGCTGGCCGAACACGGCGTGGCCGTGGTGGGCATCGATTCGCTGCGTTATTTCTGGAGCGAACGCACGCCGGAGGGGTTTGCCGCTGACCTGCAGAAGATCATCGACCACTACCGCCAGCAATGGCGGCGCGACAAGGTGATGCTGATCGGCTTCTCGCAGGGCGCCGACGTGCTGCCGGCCACCATCAACCGGCTCGATGCCGGCAGCCGCGAGGCGCTCGAGCGCATCGTGCTGCTCTCCGTGGGGCGGAAGGCCGATTTCGAGTTCCATGTCAGCAACTGGCTGGGCGGTGGCGGCGATGGCCTGCCGATTGCGCCGGAAGTGGCCAGGCTGCCGGCGGCCAAGACCCTGTGCGTCTATGGCGACAAGGATGAGGACGCACTGTGTCCGGACCTGCCTGCGAACGAGGGCGTGCGCAGGATCCGGTTGCCCGGCGACCACCATTTCGGTGGCGACTACGATCGTCTGGCCGAGGTGATCCTCAAGGGCGACGCGTAATCAGCACACGCCTGCAGGAGCAGCGCCGGGCCATGCCCGGCGGTCGGGCGGCTCAGCCGCGGCGTGGATCCAGCGAGATCAGGCGGGTGGCGTCCAGCAGGGCGGCCGGCAGGTGCATGCCACCGGGCGCCGCCAGGTAGCGCGGGCGCCACTGCGGATCGAACTTCGACTTGAAGCGGCGCAGGCCACTGAAGCCATAGAAGCGCTCGCCATGCCGTGCCAGCAGGCCGGCAAGACGATTCCAGCGGCCCGCCAGGCGATGCTGGGCCAGTCCGGACAGGGGCGCCATGCCCAGCGAGAAACGCGCATGTCCCTGCGCCCGGCCCCACAGGAACAGTTCGATGAACAGGAAATCCATCGTGCCTTTCGGCGCGTCGCTGACGTGCCGCATCAGGTCCACCGACAGCTCGGCACCGGCGGGTGCCTGCCACAGGTTGGCGAAGGCGACGATCCGACCTTCGGCCTCGACCAGCGCGATCGGGAAACGCACCAGGTAATCGGGATCGAAGCTGCCCAGCGAGAATCCTTTTTCGTCACCGGACTTGTCTTCCAGCCAGGCATTGGAGATCGCATGCAGGCGCGGCAGCAGGCTGGGGACCTCTTCCACCGGCGCCACCCGGAACGACAGGCCACTGCGCTTGCCGCGGTTCCATGCCTGGCGCAGGTCGGCGCGTTCGCGGCCTTCCAGACCGAAGTCGTGCAGCGGCACGATCGCTTCCTCGCCCAGCTTGACCAGGCCCAGGCCGAGATCCAGATAGGTCTGCCAGTAGGCTTCGCCCACCTGGTAGAACACCGGGCGCAGGCCGAGGCGGTCGGCTTCCTCACGGAAACGCCAGATCAACGCACGTGCGACCTCCGGCGGGCCGACCGGATCACCCATCGCGATCAACGAGCCGCCGTAGCGCTGCATCATCACGAAGCCCTGCCGGGCATCGTCGCGCAGCACTGCCTTGTCGGCGGTCAGCACCAGGCAGGCCTGGGTGTCGGTGGCGCTGGCCAGCACCGGCGCCAACGCCTGCAGCGTGGCTTCGTCAGCGGCCGGCAGCGGGCTGCGCGTGCTGTGCAGCAGACGGGCGAGGCCGAACATCACCAGGGCGATGGCCACCACCAGCAGCGCACGCAGCGCACGCGGCGCGTTGCCGGACAGTGCGAACTGCCACCAGAGTTCGTTCTGGTACTCGACATGGCTGTACGTGAAGAACAGCAGCCAGGTGACCGCGACCAGCACCAGCCCCAGGTTGCGCAACCATGGCCACGACCACGCCTCATCCAGCAGCGCACCCTGGCGGTAGAACTCACGGCGTGCGGCCCACAGTGCCATCGCGACCAGTACGGCCGATACCGCGATCAACGGCTGGCCGCCCCGCAGCCACAGCGGCAGCGGCGTGATCACGCAGACCGCCATCGCCAGCATCCACGCGGCGTGGCTGCGCCGGGCCAGGCCCTGGCCGATCAGCAGCAGGGCGACACCGCCAAGACTGCCGATCAGGTGCGATGTTTCCAGGATCGGCAGCGATGCATTGAGCAGATGGCGGCGCGGAGTCGGCAAGGTGCCATCGATGACCAGGGCGGCGCCGATGCTGAAAGCGGCCAGCGCGATGATCTGCGGCAGCCAGGGGCGCAGCGCGTTCCAGCCGGCACGGGTGGCGCCGGCGCTGGCCCGCAGCGGTCGCCGCAGTGCAGGCGCAAGCGCGAGCACGGTGGCCAGCAGCAGCGGCAGGACGTAGTAGGTGACGCGGTAGATCAGCGCGGCCGCCAGCACCGCTGCCGGTGCCACCTGCGGCAGCAGCTTGAGCAGGCTCCACTCGAACACGCCCAGGCCGGCCGGAACGGTCGAGACCAGACCGGCCAGCACCGCCACCAGATACAGGCCGACGAAGCCGGGAAGCCCGGTGGGCGTGGAGTCCGGAAGCAGCACGTAGAACGCTGCGCTGGCCAGCACCAGTTCGATCACGCTGAGCGCGGTGACGCCGAGCATGGTCAGCCGGTCGGGCAGCCACAGGGCGTGGCCGAACACACGGAACTGGCGTCCGCTGCGGCCGACCAGCAGCACCGTGGCCAGATAGGCGAGCAGGGCGGCAATGCCGACCGCGCGCACGGCGCCGGAATCCAACGGCAGCGCCAGCGCCGCCGCTGAGGGTTCCAGGCATAACGCCAGGCCGATCAGCAGCCATGCACCGAACATGAAACCGAGCGTGCTCATCAGCACGACCTGGCCGATCTGGGCCAGATCCAGCCCGGCACCGCGATAGCCCCGCAGGCGCACCGCGCCGCCGGTCAAGGCCGCAAAGCCGACGGTCTGGCCCAGGGTGTGGGCGAGAAACGCGGTGATGCCGATGCGCGCGGGATGCACGCGGATGCCGCTGCGTCGCAGGCCGATGGCATCGAAGCCGATCAGGCAGGCATAACTGGCCAGGCCCAGCGTCACGGTCAGTGCGATCTGCGTTGCACTGAGTGCATGGAACGCCTGGCGGATGGCGCGGTAGCCATGTTCGTCGAACTCGCCGGCCAGGCCATGCAGGGCCAGGGCCAGGATCAGCAGGGGAACGAAGATGGTAAGCAGCCGCTTCCAGACCGGGATGGACGGAGCGGTTGCGGGATCGGAAGGGACGGTCATCGGCGCAAGGGTGCGGCAGGGAGGGCGAGGGCGGTGTCAACGCGGGCGTGGCGCATCGTGCGCCTCTCGAAGGCATTTGAACAGCGGTGGTGCAGGACACCCACCCGCCGCCGGTTTGGAGGACAATGCAGGTCTGATCACCCGCAGGAGCCACGCCCATGATGGAGCGTTACGACGTCGGACCGCGCATGTCCGAAATGACCGTGTACAACAAGGTTGCCTACCTCTCCGGCCAGATTCCGGAGGACACCAGCCAGGACATCACCGGACAGACCCGGCAGGTGCTGGCCGAGATCGACAAGCTGCTGGCACTGGTGGCCAGTGATCGCCAGCATGTGCTGCGCGCGGAAGTGTTCCTGGCCGACATGGCCGACTTCGACGGCATGAACAAGGCGTGGGACGAATGGGTGGTCGAGGGTGCGACCCCGGCCCGTGCCACGGTCGAAGCCAAGCTGGCACACGCCGAGTGGAAGGTCGAGATCGTGGTGACGGCGGCCGTGCCGTAACGGCGGGAGGGTGTCAGCTCCTTTCCTGCCTAAAGGGAGCTGGCACCGCTACCGTTCCAGCAGCACGATGCAGTCCACCGGACAGGGCGGAATGCACAACTCGCAGCCCGTGCACAGGTCGGCGATCACGGTATGCATGTACTTCGCGCCGCCGACAATCGCGTCCACCGGGCAGGCCTGGATGCACTTGGTGCAGCCGATGCAGTCGGCTTCGACGATCACCGCGACCTGCGGCGCCTTGTGTTCGCCGCGCGTGCGATCAAACGGCAGTGCCGGCACACCCAGTACCTGGGCCAGTGCACGCGCGCCCGCATCGCCGCCCGGCGGGCAGCGGTCCACGCCCGCCTCGCCGCGCGCCATCGCCTGCGCATAGGGGCGGCAACCGTCATAGCCGCATTGCCCGCATTGCGTCTGCGGCAACAGTCGGTCCAGGCGTTCGGTCAGCGGCGGAATCAGGCTCATGCGTGGCGAAGGCTGCGCGTATGGATCATTTCAGGGGTTTGCCACGGAACCAGCGTTCGTGGGCGAGGGCAAGCATCGGCCGGTCCTCGGCGCTGTCGCCATAAGCGTGGATGCGCGTGTAACGCGACAGATCGAAACGGCGGCGGATCTGCTCGACCTTGCGAGGACCGCAATCGCCGCCGTGGTAACGGCCGGTCAGGCGTCCGTCCCGGCTCTCAAGGCGGTTGCAGATCAGTTCAAGACCCAACGTTTCGCACCAGGGACGCAGGTACAGATCCAGCGAACCTGACACGACCACCACGGTGTGCTGCTGTTCCTTGTGCCAGCGGATCTGTTCCAGCATTTCCGGGCGCACCACCTCGGGCAGGAACTCGCGCGAGAAGCCGGTGGCCAGCGCTGCGATGTCGTCGGCGTGGCGCTCGCTGAAGGTGAGGCGGGTGACGCGGGCGCGGATGCGTTCGGCCGAGATCAGTTTCAGCCGGTACGCCGCCAGCCACGGCCCCACCTTCCACCACGCCTGCGCAAGCTGCTCGGCGGTGGCCACGCGGCGCAGGAAGCGGCCATAGGTATCGCAGGTGGTGACGGTATGGTCGAAGTCGAACAGCGCCAGTTCCATTCCGATGCCTCCCGTGGTGCGTCCCGTCGTTGCCGTGACCGGCGGGAGCGGCCGTGGCCGCACCCGCGCAGTGCATCAGCGGACCGGCATGCCCGGCTGCGCGCCGCTGTCGGCGTCCAGCAGCGCCAGCGCGCCACCATCGAAACCTGCCGACAGGATCATGCCTTCACTCAGGCCGAAGCGCATCTTGCGCGGGGCCAGGTTGGCGATGAACACGACGCTGCGGCCGACCAGGGCTTCCGGCTCGCCGTAGCTGGCACGGATGCCGGAGAAGATCTGCCGCTTGCCCAGTTCGCCGGCATCCAGCTCGAAGCGCAGCAGCTTGTCCGAACCCTCGACGAACTCGCACACCAGCACCTTGCCGATGCGCAGGTCGAGCTTGGCGAAGTCGTCGATGCCGATGTAGGCCGGTGCCTCGGCGCTGGCCGTTGCGGCACTGGCCGGCACCGCAGCCGCCGGCTTGGCAGCGTCGGCCTTGGCGGCGGGGGCAGCGGCGGTCGGCTGCAGGGTGTCCTTGGAGGCGTCGATCATGGCGTCAATCTTCTTCGGGTCGATACGGGTGAACAGCGGGGTGTAGTCGGCGATTCGATGGGCCAGCAGCGGCTGCGCCAGGTCGGTCCAGTCGGCCACTGGCGCGGCCAGGAACGCCTCGGCCTGGGCGGCGGTGGAAGGCAGTACCGGCTTCAGTGCGGTGACCAGTACACGGAACAGGTTCAGGCCCTGGCTGCACACGGCCTGCAGCTGCGCGTCGGCGCCTTCCTGCTTGGCGATCACCCATGGCTTGACGTCGTCGATGTAGCGGTTGGCTTCGTCGGCCAGGGTCATGGTCAGGCGGATCGCCGCCGCCGGATCGTTGCGCTCGTAGGCTTCACGGATCGGTGCCAGGCTGTCGATGAAGCGCTGGTACTGGGCGGCATCGGGCAGCTGCGCGGCGAGCAGGCCGTCGAAACGCTTGCTGATGAAGCCCGCGCAGCGGCTGGCCAGGTTGACGAACTTGCCGACCAGATCAGCGTTGACGCGGGCAACGAAGTCACCCAGGTTCAGGTCGAGGTCGTCGACGCCACCGCCGGACTTGGCCGCGTAGTAGTAGCGCAGCGCTTCCGGTTCCAGTCCTGCATCGAGGAAGGTGCGCGCCATCACGAAGGTGCCGCGCGACTTGCTCATCTTGGCGCCGTCAACGGTCAGATAGCCGTTGACGTGCAGGCGGGTCGGCGCGCGGTGGCCGGTGCCGTGCAGCACCGCCGGCCAGAACAGGCCATGGAAATTGACGATGTCCTTGCCGATGAAGTGGTGCAGCTCGGTGGCGGTGCCGGCGCGCAGGTGGGCCTGGAAATCCTCGCCGAGCGTGCCGCACAGGGTCTGGAAGCTGGACAGGTAGCCGATCGGCGCGTCCAGCCAGACGTAGAAGTACTTGCCCGGATGGCCCGGGATCTGGAAGCCGAAGTACGGCGCGTCACGCGAGATGTCCCACGCGCGCAGGCCGCCCTCCGCGTCCAGCCACTCCATCAGCTTGGCTTTCACCCCGGGCAGCGCGACGTCGCCGGCCAGCCACTCGCGCAGGAAGCCCTCGAAGCGGCCGACCTCGAAGAAGAAGTGCTCCGAATCGCGGATCTCGGGCGTAGCGCCGGAGATCACCGATTTCGGCTCCTTCAGATCGGTGGGGCTGTAGGTGGCGCCACAGACTTCGCAGTTGTCGCCGTACTGGTCGGCGCTGCCGCAGTTCGGGCAGATGCCCTTGATGTAGCGGTCCGGCAGGAACATGCCCTTGGCCGGGTCGTAGAACTGGGCCACCGAACGGCGGCTGATGTGGCCGGCCGCTTCCAGCTTCAGGTAGAACGCCTCGGTCAGCGCCTGGTTGGCTGCCGAATTGGTCGAATCGTAGTGATCGAAGGCCACGCCGAATTCGGCGAAATCACGTTCATGGCTGGCCTGGATGCTGGCGATGAAGGCCTCCGGGGTCACCCCGGCCTTCTCGGCTGCCAGCATGATCGGCGTGCCATGGGTGTCGTCGGCGCAGACGAACCAGGTCCTGCCGCCGCTCATTCGCCGTGCACGCACCCAGATGTCGGCCTGGATGTAGCCGACCAGATGGCCCAGATGCAGCGGGCCGTTGGCGTAGGGCAGGGCGGTGGTGACGAGCGCGGTACGGGTCATGGTCGCGGGGTGAAGCCGAGGGGAACCGCAGATTATCGCATGCCCGCAACGAGGTGACCCGGCCGGGGCCGGGTCACGGATATGCACGGACAGGCCGGTGGCTTACTCGCGTACCCAGGTCTGCGCCCGGCAGATGAAGGCGATGCAGCCGGAGACGTCCAGCTTGTTGCCACCCGGCTGCAGTTCCATCTTCGACTTGTAGGTCTTGCCGTTGGCGGGGTCGAGGATGGTGCCGCCGGACCACTTGCTGGCGCCGTCGGCCTTCAGGTTCCAGAGGATGGTCATGCCCTTCACCGGCTTGTTCCTGTTGGCACCCTCACAGCCGTCGCAGACCGGGTTCGGTCCCTTGTCCGAGTGCAGGATGTCCACCACCTTGCCGGACAGCGTGCCGTTGGCGGCCTGGCTGATCTCGACGATGGACTTCACCTGGCCGGTCTTGTCGTCGATGGTCTTCCAGCGGCCGGCCGCGCCATCGGCGGCCTGCGCCGAGAGCGCCGCCAGGCACAGCGGCAGCGCCAGCAGCAGGGTCTTGAAGGTCTTGCGCATGGTCCCCTCCCAGGGTTCATTCCGGCACGGTGCCGGTACCCGCCGACTGTATACCCATTCGGCGGGGTATGGGGAAGGGGGGCCGGGTCGAGCAGGTGAGTGGGGCCAGATCCTTTCCCGATGGAAAAGGGATCCGACCCCATGCCGTCAGCCGACTTCGTAGAGTTCCAGCGGCAAACCGTCCGGGTCGGCGAAGAAGGTGAAGCGGCGGCCGGTGTATTCGTCCACGCGGACCGGTTCGCAGTCCACGCCGCAGCTGGCCAGGCGCTGGATGAACGGCTCCAGCGCGGCCACGCGGAAGGCCAGGTGACGCAGGCCCTGTGCCTCCGGGCGGCTGGGCCGGGGCGGTGGTGACGGGAACGAGAACAGTTCCAGCTGGCCGCCATCGGGCAGTGCCAGGTCCAGCTTCCACGAATCGCGCGCGGCACGGTGGTTCTCGGCCAGTACGCGCAGGCCGAGGATGCGCACGTAGAAATCCTTCGAGCGCGCATAGTCGCTGCAGATCAGCGCGGCATGATGGATGCCCAGCAGGGCGGCAGGATCGTCGGTCATTGCAGGATGTCCAGCCAGCGCTGGGCGATCTTCAGCGCCAGCGGATAGGGTTCGGGGTCGTTGCGGTTGCTCAGCACGATCACTGTCAGATGCCGGTCCGGATAGCGCAGGATGACGTTGCGGAAGCCGATGCTCTCGCCGCTGTGCCACTGCATGCGGCCGTTGAGGCGCCAGCCGAAGCCGTAATGCGGTACGTCCGGTTCGGTGGTTGCGGTGGCCGGGCTGAACATCGCCCGCCGCGATGCGGCTGACAGCAGGCGGTCGTCGTACAGTGCGGCATCCCAGCGGGCGAGGTCGTCCAGCGAGGAATAGATGCCGCCATCACCCAGCACGGCACTGGTGGTGCTCTGGTCGGTGCGCTGCCAGCGACCGTCGAGCCAGCTGTAGCCGTAGGCCCGCGCAGTGACCGTATCGACGCCGTCCTGGTGGGCGACGGTGTGGGTCATGTGCAGCGGGCCGAAGATCCGCTGCTGCAGGAAGGTGGCGAAATCCTGGCCAGACGCGCGACCGACGATCAGCGCCAGCAGCGCATAACCGCTGTTGCTGTAGCGGTACGCAGTGCCCGGTGTGAAATCCAGCCGGTCCTCGCGCGCGAGCAGCGCCAGCACGTCCGCGTCGTGCACCTGGCGGCTGTCGGTGGGGTCCATCAGGTCCTCATAGTCGGGCAGACCGCTGGTATGCGACAGCAGGTGACGGAGGGTGACGGAGGACGCCGCAGTGGGAAGTTCCGGCAGCCAGCGTCGCACTGGCTGGTCCAGGCCCAGGCGGCCCTCTTCCACCAGCAGCAGCACAGCGGCGGCGGTGAACTGCTTGCTCACCGAGGCCAGCCGGAAATTGCTGGCCGCGGTCACCGCAGTGCCATCTTCCACCACCGCCAAGCCGTACCCGCGGCGGAACACCGCCTGCCCGTCGTGCAGCACCAGTACCGCTGCTCCCGGGACCTGGCCATCGTAGGCCTGCATCAGGCCATCGATGCCCGCATCCGGTGGCATCACCGCCGGTGCGGCAGGCGCAGCCTGCGGCAGCAGGGCCAGTACGGCAGCGAACACGACGGTGGCGGGACGCATGAGGGCTCCGTGGCGATCAGGGGGCCGGCGCGGCCCCCGGCGGTTGTGACAGCCATCGTTCCATCTTCCGCTCCAGCACGTCCAGCGGCATCGAGCCGTCCTTCAGCAGCTCGGCATGGAAGCGGCGCAGGTCGAATGCCGCACCCTGGCGTGCCTTGGCCTTGTCGCGCAGTGCCAGCAGGGTGGTCAGGCCGGCCACATTGGACAGCGCCTGCGCGGGCTGGGCCATGATCCGCTCCACTTCGGCATTGGCATCGTCGCTGCTCATGTCCACGGTCTTCTGCAGGTAGGCGACGGCCTGCTGCTTGCTCCAGCCCTGGGCATGCACGCCGGTGTCGGCGACCACGCGTGCTGCGCGCAGCAGGCGCGAGGAGAGATAGCCGATGCGATCGTAGGGATCGGTGTAGACGCCCAGCGTTTCCCCCAGCGTTTCCGAGTACAGGCCCCAGCCTTCGATGAAGGCCAGGTCGCCGCCGGCACGCCGGAAGCGTGGCTGCTTGGCCAGCTCCTGCTGCAGGCCCAGCTGCACGTGATGGCCGGGAATGCCTTCATGCAGGTACTGCACCGGCACGTTCCAGCGCTTGCGGCTGGGCAGGTCGCGGGTGTTCACATACAGCACCCCGGCCTCGCCGGGCTGTGTCGGCTGGTAGGAGGCCGCGGCCGCGGTGAGCGCACGCTCGGGCTCCACTGCTCGGATGTCCAGGGCAGCCTTCGGCAGCGTGTCGAGCACCTGCGGCAGGCGCGTGGCGACCTGCTGCTGCACCTGGCGGTAGCGGCCGAGCAGCGCGTTGGCGTCGCCATACTGGAACTGGCGGTCACTGCGCATGCTGCGCAGAAGCTTGGTCGGCGTGCCGCGCAGCTTCGCATCCTTCATCACTGCGGCGATCTGCGCCTGCAGCTCCTGCACGCGCTGTTCGCCGAGCGCATGCCATTGCGCGGGTGTCTGTTCGCTGGCCGTGGTCTGCACGATCAGGTTGGCGTACCACGCCTGGCCATTGGGCAGGGCGCCCAGACCGCTGCTGGTCCGCGTGGCCGGCAGGTACTCGGTGGCGATGAAGCCGCGCAGGGCGCGGTAGGACGGCATGATGCGCAGTTCGATCATGCGCTTGTACTCGGCACTGATGCGCGCCTTGTCCTCGGCGGAAATCGACTCCGGCATGGTCCGGATCGGCGACCAGAAGATGCTTTCCTCGGCGGTCGGCTTGATCACCGCATCCAGCTGCGGCAGCACTTTTTCCATCAGGTCGCGCGGCTGCACCACCCCGGCCTTCATGCCCTGGCGCATGTTGTCGATGGCCTGGTCGAACAGCGCCGGAATGCCCAGCGAGCGGCGCGACCAGGTGTCGTAGTCCTGCACGGTATTGAACGGCTGCGCACCCGCGCCGGCACCGAGAATGGCCATGATGCTGCCGACGTTGTAGTACTGGCTGATCGGCATCATCCAGCTGGGATACGGCTCGGCGGCCAAGGTCGCGCGCGCGTCGCGCACGAAGATCTCGTAGCTCAGCAGGTCCTGGCCCTGCAGGCCATCGCTGCCGATCTTCTCGACCTTGCCCAGCCACTCCACGGTGAAGTCATGCGACTGCTGGCGCCACGCCGCGGACAGGATGTTCGGCAGCTGGTCGTTGTAGCGGGTTTCGCCCTGGAAAGTCGCCTGCAGCGGGTTCAACCGCATCGACGCATCCCAGTATTCGTCATACAGGCGCTCCAGCTGGACCGTTTTGGGCACAGTGCGGGCGGCGGCGGCCGGGCGCGCGGGGGAGCGGGTGGCGCTGCGTGCCGGTGCGGTGGCGCGCGTGCTGGGCCGGGCCTTGGGCTTGGCCGCCGGACGGCTCTGCGTCGCAGCGGGCCGGCTGGCCTTCTTCTTTGCAGCTTCGGCCGACGGAACGGCGCTGAACAGGAACAACGCGGCAATGGCGGCGGCCAGGGCGCGGGTGGAATACGGCATCAGGAGCTTCCGTGGAACACAGACCGTGGAGCTTGCACGATCCGGCCGCGTACGGCCAGCGCGGGGGCGCAGTCAGCTGGCGCCCGCTGGGCCTTCAGTCAGCCGCGGCCGCAGCGCGAAGCGCGGCCGCGCGCTCGACACCCAGGTATCGGGTGATTGCACGGCGCATCAGGTACAGCAGGGGAATCAGGGCGATCGCAAAGCCCATCTTGTAGACGTAGTTGACGCTGCTCACCGCCAGGAACAGCGATGTCGGCCACTGCTGCGGGCCGAGCACGAAAGCGATCCAGATCACCACGAAGCTGTCCACCAGCTGCGAGACCGCGGTGGAACCGGTAGCGCGCAACCAGACGTGGCGCTCGCCGGTGGCCTGCCGGATCCGGTGGAACACGGCCACGTCGATCAGCTGGCCGAGCAGGAAGGCCACCAGCGAACCAGCAATGGTCCACATGCCCTGGCCGAACACCGCTGCGAACGCGGCCTGGTAGTCGGGCACGCCATGGGCGTTCATCGAGGTGACCCACCAGCTGGCCGGCGCCAGCGAGATCGCCGCGAAAGCGAACAGGAAACCGTAGGCGATCAGCACCACCGCCAGCCACGAGATGAAACGCACCCCGCGCTTGCCGAAGAACTCGTTGATGGTGTCGGTCATGATGAACACCACCGGCCAGAGCAGTGTGCCGGCGGTGAAGCTCAACGAGCCGGTCTGGCCGAACAGGTTCCAGTTCAGCGGGTCGATGCCCAGCGTGTCTTCCAGCGCGAAGATCTTCACCCCGATCAGCTCGGCCAGTACGGCATTGCCGCAGAAGAACGCGGCCAGCACGATGAACAGCAGGACCGCGCGATCCTGCAGCGGGCGCTCGACCGGCGTCGTGCTCATTCGGTGCGTTCGCCCGCGCGGGTGAACGGCACGCTGGCCGGCGCGACAGCACCGCCGGAAATGATGAAGCTCATCGCCTGGTCCACGGTCCAGTCGGTGGGTGTGAGCAGTTCCACCGGCACGATTTCAAGATAGCCGGAGGTCGGGTTCGGCGTGGTAGGCACGTACACCGCTGCCAGTTCGCGGTCGGTACCGTGTTCCTTGATCACCCGCGTGACCAGGCCGACCGATTTCATGTCGCGGTGCGGGAAGTCGATCAGCACGACGCGCTGCGTGCTGCCGGGTTCGGTCTGCAGCATGTCCAGCAGCTTCTTGGCGCTGTCGTAGATGATGCTGGCCAGCGGGATCCGCTTGATCACCGCGCCGATCCAGCGCAGCAGGCGCTGGCCAAGCACGCGACGGCTGGCCACGCCCACGGCCAGGATCACCAGCAGCGTCGCCAGCAGCGCGATGGTGTTCTGGATCCACTCCGCGCGCACCCAGCCCAGGTAATGCGGGAAGCTGGTCGCGATCTGTTCCGACAGGGGCACCACCAGCGGGCTGGAAATGCCCGACAGCAGCACGAACACGAATTTGACCACGACCCAGGTGAGCCAGATCGGCAGCAGGGTCAGCAGGCCGGTCAGGAACAGGCGCTGCAGGGAGGGGCGGGGGACCAGGGAGGGGGCTTCGAGCGACATGGGCGCATTGTAGCGGCCAGCGCTTGCCGATGATGCGGGGGAATGCGGCCGGGATCAGCGTGCGTGCGGCTTCAGCCGCAGGTAGACCTGCTTGCGCACCTGGGCGACCACCTCGCCGCTTTCATCGACCACATCGTTGCTGAACCAGCGCAGCACTTTGCCGCCGCCGGCAGCGTCGGCGCGCAGTTCGTCCAGCAGCGCATCGTCGATGCGGAACGACGTGCGCACGGTGCCGCGCCCCGGCTTGAGGAAGTCGATCGCACCGGCGCGGTCCCACACGTAGTAGTCGCGGCCGAGGATATGCAGCAGGCCCAGCATCCAGAACGGGTCGGTCATCGCAAACAGGCTGCCACCGAAGTGGGTGCCCACGTAGTTGCGGTTCCAGGGGCGCTGGCGCAGCTCGACGTCGATCTGCCGGTAGTCCGGGCTGACCCGGGTGACGTGGATGCCGGTGAACAGGAAGGGCGGCCACAGGTTGATGCCGAAACGGAACAGGCGGGCGTTCATGTGCATCGCGAGGGCGGAGGGCGGGCCCCAAGTCTAACCATTCGCATGCGTATGTTGTAGCTGTGCGCGGCGCGGCGCGTGTCACCCTGCGGCGTCGATCACGTAGCCGTCGCGACCATTGGCCTTGGCCTGGTACAGCGCCGCGTCGGCACCTTCCACGAAATGGTGGGGTTGCAGTTCGCCGTTGGGGATGCGGGTATAGACGCCGATGGTCAGGGTGATGCCGCCGTCATGGCCTTCGCCCGGTGCGGGCAGGGCGCGGATGCTCTGGATGAGGTCTTCGATCACCTGCCGCGCGCCCTCGGCCGGCGTATCCGGCAGCACCAGCGCGAACTCGTCGCCGCCGTAGCGTGCCGCCTTGTCGCGCGGGCGACGCGCGTGCGCGGCGATCTGCCGCGCCACTTCGCGCAGTACGCGATCGCCGACCTGGTGACCGTGACGGTCGTTGTGGTGCTTGAAGTGATCGACGTCGATCAGCGCGAGCGTGAGTGGCTTGCCGCTGCGCCGTGCGGCATCGCATTCCTGCTGCAGTGACTGTTCGAAACGCAGCCGGTTGCCCAGGCCGGTCAGCGCGTCACGGTTGGCCAGCCGGTGCCAGGCCGCGATCCGCCATATCGCCCAGGCCAGCAGCACCAGCACGATGCCCAGCATCGCGCTGGCCGGTGCCCACCACAGGTTGCCGGCGCGCAGCAGTGCCCAGCTCAGCAGCGGGGCCAGCGGCAGCGAACAGAGCGCCGTCAGCCAGGGCAGGCGCAGGCCGAGGAGGATCACGCACAGCGCCACCAGCAGGCCACCGATGGCGTCCTGGCAGAGCCGTGGCAGGACGTGGATCTGCCTGCCCTGCAGCAGCATCGAGGCGATGTTGGCCTGGTACTCGCTGCCGCTCATCCAGTACTCGCGCGTGGTCGGCGTGAGCAGGCGCGGGGCGATGCCGCTGGCGGTCATGCCGACCACGATGCGGCGCCCATGCAGCATCGCCATGTCCACGTGGCCCTCGAGCACGTCGGCATAGGACACCTGCGGCAATCGTTCCGGCGGGCCGGCGTAGCGCACCCGCACGTAATCGTCGCGGCGCCACTGATAGGGGGAATCGACCTCCGGCTCGGGATCCGGCAGGCCGTCGATCACGCTGGCGGGCAGTCCGGACAGGGCCAGGCCCAGCGCAGGCCAATGCGGCTGGCCGATGCCGGCGCGCAGGTACACCCCACGGGCGACGCCATCGCCATCCACTTCGACATCGCTGTGGCCGATCGCCGCAGCGCTGGCCGCGATCAGTGGAATGGGCAGCAGCTCCTCGGCCATGCGGTCGCCGGCTGCCGGCGCCGCCAGCACGGGCAGTACGACGTGGCCATTGCGCCGGATCGCGGCGGCCAGGATTTCGTCCTGGCGGCTGTCGCGGCGGTCGGGTTCTGACAGCATCAGGTCCAGTGCGATGCGTTCGGCGCCGGCGTCGGTAAGGCGATCAAGCAGGCGCGCATGGACCGAGCGCGGCCATGGCCATTGGCCGATGCGCTGCAGGCTGCCTTCGTCGATGGCGATGATCAGCACGCTGGGGTCGGGTCGATAGTCCCAGCCGCCGACCATCGCGTCGTAGGCCGCTTCATCCTGGCGCCACAGCCACTGGCCATGGCTGGCCACGGCCGTCAGCACACCGGCCAGCACGGCCAGTGCGATCCGTCGGGACCACGGAAGCGGCGAACGCCTCATAACAACAGCCAGAGCAGCAGCGCACCGCCGCCGCCGGCGCCGTAGCACAGGCGGCAGGGCAGCTTGACCTGCTGCGCGGGCGAGAAATCGCCTGCGTGCCCGTCGTCGTCGATGTACTGCACGCGCACGTGCAGGGTGCCGCTCCACGGCCGCTTGAAGCTGACCTGGGGCTGCTCGACGGTTTCATCGAGCATCGGGCTGGCGAAGTCGCCACGACGATCCACCTGCACGCGGTAGCGCTGGCCTTCGCTGCCGGCCTGCCAGCGCAGGGTCAGTTGGCCGTGCGCCGCCTCGGGCGGCTGCAGGGCGGGGTCCACCGGTTCGTTGGTCAGCTGCAGCGGCAGCGCCTGTCCATAGCGCCCCTGATGGCCGTTGTCATCGCGCGAGGCGACGCGCCAGTAGTACTGGCCCGGCGGCAGGGGCTGCGCCAGGCGCAGGTCGGTACCGGTGCTGGCCTGCTCCTGCAGAGGCTGCATGAACGTCGGTTCGGCGGCGACCTGCAGCACGCTGCTGCTCGCGCCCGGGGCCTGCGTCCAGCGGAACCGGGGGCGATCGCTGTTGACGGTCTGGCCATGCAGCGGAGAGACGGTCAACGGCGGCGGCGGTTGGTCGTCGAGTTCGAAGTCGGCACTGGCGTCCAGGCCCTCCACGCCCTGTGCGTCGACCGCACGCAGCAGCACACGCAGCTCACCGGGCGGCAGATCGCCGATCGCCAGTCGCGTGTCGGCGGTGGTGGCGGCGAACAGCAGGATTTCCGGCGTGGCCGCCTGCACCACCTCCACCCGGTAGTGGTCGGCCCCGGCGACCGCGTCCCAGGCCAGCAGGCTCGGCAGGGGCGCCAGTCTCAGCTCATCCTGGCGCAGCGTCGGCGCCGGCAGCAGCGCGGCCACGGCGGCGGGCGCCTTGTCGGCGCTGGCGTTGCGGCTGGCCTGGCCCGGACGGACAAGGCGCTGGCCGTGGGTGTTGGCGACCTGCACCCGTCCTTCCAGCACTTCGGTGGCACCGATCCGGCCGGCATCGCCATCGCCGGCGCTGACGCGGAAGACCGTGCCGCGCACGCTGCTGGTCGCCGTCGGTGCATCGATGATGTAGCGCGATGCCGGGCCACGTGCCGGGGTGACCCGGTTGCTGGCGCGGCCCTGCTGCAGGCGCAGGCGGGTATCGACCATGCCGGTGCGGCCGTAGCGGCTGAGCTGGTCCAGGCGCAGGCGCGAATACTCGCGCAGCTGCAACCGCGAGGCATCGGCGAATTCGAGGGTGATGCTGGAGTCGCCTTCGGTTTCCACGGTGTCGCCGATGCGCAGCTGCTCTCCGGCCCGCACCGCGCGGGTGGCGCTCCCGTCGCCGCCCACCAGCCCGACCTTGCCGCGCACGGACAGGACCCGTGCCGGCGCAGGCTCGGTGCGCAGCCAGCTGATCGGGAAGCGCAGCAGTTGGCCCGGCGGCAGCTGATAGGGATTGGCGATGCGGTTGTGCTGCTGCAGCTGCTGCCAGGGCACGGAAGGCTTCAGGTACAGGCCACCCAGGTCCCAGAGGGTGTCACCGGGACGGACCCGGTAGTTCCAGTCCTGTGCGGCGGCGATGGCCGGCAGCAGCAGGAGGGCACACAGCAGGACACGTTGGAGGCGCGTAATGAAAGGCGAAGTGCGGACGAAGGTCACAGTTTGCAGTCCCGGCAATGCGGAGGCGCAGCAGCAAGACCCAATGGCCCCGACCCTCATCCCCCCGAATGGATCGCGGCGGCCGAACGGCCGCCATCGATCACATTATCGCCCGCGTTCAGTGCAGGGATTCTGAACGGGACAGGCTTCCGTTCAGAACAGCAGCGAGGCCATCTTCCTGCGGTACTGCCCGACCAGGTCCTCGTCGGAGATCACATTGAAGGCGTCGATCAGGGTCCTGCGCGGCAATCCGTCCTCGAAACCACGGTCGATCCGCAGCATTTCCAGGAACTGGGCCAGGGCCGCCTCGTCCTGGCCCTCCAGCAGCAGCTGCACGCCGCGCAGATGGCGCGCCTTGAGGTCGCGGCCATCGGCGGCGATGCGTGATTCGAGCACCTCGGCGGCCGGGGCGTCCTTGAGTGCGGATGCGAAGGCCAGGCGTGCACGGGCGCGCACGGCACGGTCGTCGGTGGCCAGGTTGGCCGGCAGGCGGTCGATCAGCGTACCGGCTTCATCCACGCCGCCGATCTGCAGCAGGGCCAGGGCCAGGTCGAGCTTCAGCTCGTCCTTGTCGGGCTCGGCGGCGATCTGCGCGCGCAGCACGTCCACCTGTGCCTGCGGGTCCAGCGGTGCCTCCTCCTCGCTGACGGTATCGCCGACATCAGCGGGGACGATGCCGTGCTGGGCGAGGAACTCGCGCAGCTGGCCCTCCGGGATGGCGCCGGGGAAGCCGTCCACCAGCTGTCCGTCCTTGACCAGGAAGACGGTCGGCACCGAGCGGATCTGGAAGGCGGCAGCGATCTGCTGTTCCTTGTCGACATCGACCTTGGCCAGCTCGAAGGCGCCGTTGTACTCGCCGGCCAGCTTTTCCAGCATCGGTCCCAGGGTCTTGCACGGACCGCACCAGGTGGCCCAGAAATCGACCAGCACCGGCGTCTGCAGCGACTTCTGCAGGACTTCGGCCTCGAAGGTCGCAGTGGTGGCGTCGAATACGTAGGTCGTCTCGGTCATGGAGGAGGCATCGCTTGGCATCTGGAGAGGGACTCTATGGTGGCGGAACCTGCTCGTCTCAACCCGGGCCGCTGCAAATGGCCGACAATGCAGCCTTCCTGTTGCCGCTGTCGTGGAGCCTGCATGTCGTCGCCGTCCCCCTTGCTGCGCCTGTCGGGCGTGATCGCCGCACTCGTCTTCGTGGCTGCGGTCATCGGCTTCGGTGCCGGCCTCGACGGCTATGCGCAGGCCCGCCATCCGGTGGCGTTGCTGGGCGCGCAGGGCGTGCCGCATGCCCTGGGCTTCAATCTGCTGGGCTTCATGCTGCCGGGCCTGCTGGCGGTGGGGGTGGCCGAATGCCTGCGCCGGCAGCTGCCGGCCACCGCGGGCTGGGCCCCGCGCGTGGGCAGCCAGATGCTGCTGCTGGCCGGCCTGGCGTTCGCCGCCATGGGCGTGCTGCCGCTGGATGTGGATGATCTGCACGGGCCGGCCAGCCAGCTGCATGCCAGCGCCTGGATGGTATGGGTGCTGGGCTTCGTTGCCGGCGCCCTGCTGCTGGGCACGGCACGTCTGCGCGACACACGGGGCCGGGCATTGGGCGGGGTGGCGCTGGCCTGTGGTGTGGTTGCCGCGTTGGCCGCCTTCGCCCTGCAGGGCGTACTGCCGGCGCCCCTGTCGCAGCGGCTGGCCTTCGCCTGCTGGGCGGTCTGGCTGGCGTTGGCGCTGCCGCTGTCGCGGGCCCGTTGAGACGGTTGCGGGGCCGCCACCGGGCCCACAGCCGTCGGACAGGATTGGAGACGTTTGCCGCACTGCGGTACGCTGTACCGCTTTGCCGCCGCATCCGCGTGTTCCATGACCAGCGCTGAACCCAACGCCTACGACCCGCAGCAGGTTGAATCCGCCGCCCAGCAGTACTGGGACGCCACCCGCGCGTTCGAGGTCGACGAGACTTCCGACAAGCCGAAGTACTACTGCCTGTCGATGCTTCCGTACCCGTCCGGTGCGCTGCACATGGGGCACGTGCGCAATTACACGATCGGTGACGTGATCAGCCGCTACAAGCGCATGACCGGCCACAACGTGCTGCAGCCGATGGGCTGGGACGCGTTCGGCCTGCCGGCGGAAAACGCGGCGATCAAGAACAAAACCGCGCCGGCGGCGTGGACCTACAAGAACATCGACCACATGCGCAGCCAGCTGAAGTCGCTGGGCTATGCCATCGACTGGTCGCGCGAGTTCGCCACCTGCCGCCCGGACTATTACGTCCACGAGCAGCGCATGTTCACCCGTCTGATGCGCAAGGGCCTGGCCTACCGCCGCAACGCGGTGGTGAACTGGGACCCGGTCGACCAGACCGTGCTGGCCAACGAGCAGGTCATCGACGGCCGTGGCTGGCGTTCCGGTGCGCTGGTCGAGAAGCGTGAGATTCCGCAGTGGTTCCTGCGCATCACCGATTACGCCCAGGAGCTGCTGGACGGCCTGGACGAGCTGGACGGCTGGCCGGAACCGGTCAAGACCATGCAGCGCAACTGGATCGGTCGTTCCGAGGGCCTGGAGATCCAGTTCGACGTGCGTGACGTCGATGGCAGCGTGCTGGATCCGCTGCGCGTGTTCACCACCCGCCCGGACACCGTGATGGGCGTGACCTTCGTCTCGATCGCCGCCGAGCACCCGCTGGCGCTGCACGCAGCGAAGAACAATCCGGAACTGGCCGCGCTGCTGTCGGAAATGAAGCAGGGCGGCGTGTCCGAGGCCGAGCTGGAAACCCAGGAAAAGCGCGGCATGGATACCGGCCTGCGCGCCATCCATCCGGTCACCGGCGAGAAGGTGCCGGTGTGGGTCGCCAACTTCGTGCTGATGGGCTATGGCACCGGTGCGGTGATGGCCGTGCCCGGCCATGACCAGCGCGACAACGAGGTGGCCAACAAGTACGGCCTGCCGATCGTGCAGGTCATCGCGCTGAAGGATCCGCGCAATGACGACGAGCGCAATTGGGATGGCGCGCGCTGGCAGGACTGGTACAGCGACAAGAACCGTGCCTTCGAACTGATCAATTCGGCCGAGTTCGACGGGCTGGATTTCCAGGGCGCCTTTGAAGCCCTGGCCGAGCGTTTCGAGCGCAAGGCGCAGGGCCAGCGCCGCGTCAACTACCGCCTGCGCGACTGGGGCGTGAGCCGCCAGCGCTACTGGGGCTGCCCGATTCCGGTGATCTACTGCGCCAAGTGCGGCGCGGTACCGGTGCCGGAAGAGCAGCTGCCGGTGGTGCTGCCGGAGGACGTCGCGTTCTCCGGCACCGGTTCGCCGATCAAGACCGACCCGGAGTGGCGAAAGACCACCTGCCCGGAGTGCGGCGGTGCAGCCGAGCGCGAGACCGATACCTTCGACACCTTCATGGAGTCGAGCTGGTACTACGCGCGCTACACCTCGCCGGGCGCGCGTGATGCCGTGGACAAGCGCGGCAACTACTGGCTGCCGGTGGACCAGTACATCGGTGGCATCGAGCACGCGATCCTGCATCTGATGTACTTCCGCTTCTACCACAAGCTGCTGCGTGACGCGCGGATGGTGGACAGCAACGAACCGGCTCGCAATCTGCTGTGCCAGGGCATGGTGATCGCCGAGACCTATTACCGTCCGAACCCGGACGGTTCCAAGGACTGGATCAATCCCGCCGACGTGGAAGTGCTGCGTGACGAGCGCGGCCGCATCACCGGCGCGACCCTGATCGCCGACGGTCAGCCGGTGGTGGTCGGTGGCACCGAGAAGATGTCCAAGTCGAAGAACAACGGCGTGGACCCGCAGGCGATGGTCGGCAAGTATGGCGCCGACACCGTGCGCCTGTTCTCGATGTTCGCCGCGCCGCCGGAACAGTCGCTGGAGTGGAACGAGGCCGGCGTGGACGGCATGGCCCGCTTCCTGCGCCGCCTGTGGGCCCAGGTGCAGAAGCATGCCGCCGAGGGTGCCGCCCCCGCGCTGGACGTGGCCGCGCTGGACGGGGGCCAGAAGGCGCTGCGCCGCAAGACCCACGAGACCATCGGCAAGGTCGGCGACGACTATGGCCGCCGCCACAGCTTCAACACCGCGATCGCTGCGGTGATGGAACTGATGAACGCGCTGGCCAAGTTCGAGGACGGCAGCGAACAGGGCCGCGCGGTGCGCCAGGAAGCACTGCAGGCCATCGTGCTGCTGCTGAATCCGATCACCCCGCATGCCAGCCACGCCCTGTGGCAGGTGCTTGGCCATGGCGAGACGCTGCTGGAGGACCAGCCGTTCCCGCAGGCCGACGCCAGCGCGCTGGTGCGCGACGCGCTGACCCTGGCCGTGCAGGTCAACGGCAAGCTGCGCGGCACCATCGAAGTGGCCGCCGATGCCGCTCGCGAGCAGGTCGAGGCGCTGGCCCTGGCCGAGCCGAACGCAGCGAAGTTCATGGAAGGCCTGACGGTGCGCAAGATCATCATCGTCCCGGGCAAGATCGTGAACATCGTCGCCGCCTGATGTACCCCGCACCGGCCGCCCTCCCGGCGGCCGGTGTTCCAGCAACGCGGGGGGCATGCGGTTGATGGCCCTGCGTTCACGCGGTCTCGGGCACGCTGTCTGTTGCCGTGATCGCCCGGCTCCGCCAGACTGTTCTCCATGACCCGACTCCTGCTTGCCCTCGTTCTTGTCCTCGGCCTTGCCGGCTGTGGCTTCCATCTGCGCAACAAGCTGATGTTGCCGACCGACACCGCGCCGGTGAAGGTGGTCTCCACGGCCCCGTACAGTGAACTGGTCAAGCTGCTCAACCGCAGTCTGCAGGCGTCCGGCGCCAAGCTGGCAAGCGAGGATGGCAACGAACCCAGCACCCAGCTGCAGGTGTTGTCCGAACGCTGGGGCGACCTGCCGATCGCGATCGACTCGCAGGGCCGTGCGCAGGAATACAGCCTGCGCTACGCGGTGATCTTCATCTTCCGTCGCGAGGATGGCAGTGAACTGGTGCCGCAGCAGGTGATCGAACTGTCGCGCGACTACGTGTCGCCGCCCACCGACGCGACCGGTACCACCACCGAGCGCGAGATCCTGGCCGATGAACTGCGCCGGGAAATGTCGGCCTCGATCATCCGCCGCATCGACAGCGTGGTCCGTGCCGAAGTCGCGAAGGGGGGCAGCCTGTCCGCGCCGAAGCCGGTCGATCCTGCGGTTCCGGCCGAGCCGACACCGGCACCGGCCATCAAGCCCTGAGCCGGGACCGGCATGGAACTGCGTCCGGAGCAGCTGGCCAGCCAGGGCGCTGATACCCCGCTGTCGCCGGTGTACCTGATCGCCGGCCCTGAGACGCTGCGCGTGCTGGAAGCCGCCGACGCGGTCCGCGCGCGGGCGCGCGCCGCCGGCATCGGTGAGCGCGAGGTGTTCGACGCCGATGGTCGCGACTTCGACTGGGGCCAGCTCGACGCCAGCTTCAACGCGCCGAGCCTGTTCAGTGCCCGTCGCCTGGTGGAAGTGCGGTTGCCCAGTGGCAAGCCGGGCAAGGACGGTGCCGAGGTGATCAGCCGGTTCTGCGCCGATCCGGCACCGGATGTCGTGCTGATGATCACCGCCAACGAATGGAGCAAGGCGCACCAGGGCAAGTGGGCTGAAGCGGTGGGCCGGGTCGGCGTGCTGTCGGTGGCCTGGGCGATCAAGCCGCATGAACTGCCCGACTGGATCGAGCGTCGCCTGCGCAGCAAAGGCCTGCGCGCGGATCCGGCCGCGGTGCAGCGCCTGGCCGAGCGCGTGGAGGGCAATCTGCTTGCCGCGGCGCAGGAGATCGACAAGCTGGCGCTGCTGGCCGATGGGCACGCGCTGGACGTGGAGCGCATGGAATCGCTGGTGGCCGATGCCGCCCGCTATGACGTATTCCGGCTGGTGGAAGCCACGTTCTCCGGGCAACCGGCGGCGGTGCTGCGCATGCTTGCCGGCCTGCGCGGCGAAGGCGAGGCGGTGGCCGCGCTGATGCCGATCGTGATCCGGGAACTGCTGGCAGGTGCCGGGCTGGCGCGGGTGCAGGCGCGCGGTGGCAACCTTGCCGCCGAGATGAAATCGCGCGGCATCTGGGAGTCGCGGCAGGCACCGTACAAGCGTGCGCTGCAGCGGCATCCGGAAGGCAAGCGCTGGGAACGTTTCGTGGCCGAGGCCGGGCTGGTCGACCGCATCGCCAAGGGGCGCGCCGACGGCGACGCCTGGCTGGCGCTGGAGCGCCTGCTGGTGGCCGTGGCCGAGCCGCGCGCCGTGCGGCTGCTGGCCCGGGCCTGATCGATGAGCCTGCGGGTCTATTACGGGGGCACCTTCGATCCGGTGCACCTGGGGCACCTGGCGATCGCGCGCGCCGCGCGCGATGAGCTGCAGGTCGCGGTGCGGATGCTGCCGGCGGCCGATCCACCGCACCGCCCGGTTCCCGGCGCGACCGCCGAACAGCGCTGCACGATGCTGTCGCTGGCCATCGGCGACGAGCCGGGGCTGCTGCTGGACCGGCACGAACTGGATCGGGCCGCGCGCTTTCCCGGTCGCCCGTCCTACACCGTCGATACCCTGCGCGAACTGCGCGGCGAGCTCGGTCCCAGCCGGCCCCTGGCCTGGCTGGTCGGCGCCGACAGCCTGCTGGGCCTGCCCGGCTGGCATGAGTGGGAGGCGCTGTTCGGCCTGGCCCACTTCGTGGTGGCGGAGCGGCCGGGCAGTCCACTGCAGGCTTCGGTCGACGGCGAGCTCGGCCGTGTCCTGGAAGGGCGGTGGGCCGACAGCGAACAGGACCTGTTTGCCAGTCCGGCCGGCCGCATCCTGCGCCTGCACCATCCGCTGCGCGGGGAATCGGCCAGCGCCGTGCGCGCGCAGATCGCCGCGGCAGGGCCCTGGCGTGCCCTGCTGCCGCCGGCGGTGGCCGACTACGTGGCCGCGCAGCGGCTGTACCATCCGGCAACACCGTGAATGCCGCGACCGCGCCATCCCCGTATAATCGCCCCCACGTTTATCGAGTCGATCCACTTTGAGCAACCAGACCCAGCCCCAGACCATCAAGGTCGATCTGCCCAGCCCGCCGCCGTCCGTGCCGGAACTGCTGGCCAGTGTCCGTCAAGCCACCGAAGACCTGAAGGCCAAGGACCTGGTCGAGATCGACGTGCGCGGCCGGTCCAGCGTTGCCGATTACCTGGTGATCGTCTCGGGCACGTCGACCCGCCAC
Source organism: Stenotrophomonas sp. STEN147 (assembly GCF_056757995.1). Classification (NCBI taxonomy): domain Bacteria; kingdom Pseudomonadati; phylum Pseudomonadota; class Gammaproteobacteria; order Lysobacterales; family Lysobacteraceae; genus Stenotrophomonas; species Stenotrophomonas sp. STEN147. Next base: position 6,376 of record NZ_JBRRCG010000017.1, on the reverse strand, counting down.
GTCAAGTCGATCGCCGACGAGGTCGTGCGCTTCGCCAAGAAGATCGACGTGATGCCGCTCGGGGTTGAAGGCGAGCGCGAAGCCGAGTGGGTACTGGTCGATCTGGGCGACGTGATCGTCCACGTGATGCTGCCGCGCGTGCGTGAGTTCTACGCCCTCGAGCGCCTGTGGACGGTCGGCGACCAGCCGCCGTCCAGCGACGACGAAGTGGCCTGAGCCGCACGTTGATGCATCCCTTCGACGGCGCCGATGGCGCCGTCGACGTTTTCGAGGAACGCTGATGAAAGCCCGCCTGATCGCCACCGGTGAACGCGCACCCAGTTGGGTCGCGCAGGGGTTCGCCGAGTACCAGAAGCGGCTCTCGCACTGGCTGCCGTTCGAGCTGGTCGAGATCGAGCCCGGCCTGCGCGGCAAAGGCCGCGATCCACGCCGTGCCACCGAGGACGAGGGCCGGCGGGTGATCGCCGCGCTGCCGAAGAATGCCTACGTCGTGGCGCTGGATGTTCCCGGCCGCCAGCTCAGTTCCGAACAGCTGGCGCAGCGCCTGGAGCATTGGCGGGGACAGGGCAGGGACCTGGCGTTCCTGATCGGCGGTCCCGAGGGGCATTCGCCCGAAGTTTCGGCACTGGCCGACGAGAAGTGGTCGATCGGTCCGCTCACGCTGCCGCACATGCTGGTGCGGCTGGTCGTGGCGGAGCAGCTGTACCGGGCTGCCGCAATGATTGCCAATCACCCCTACCATCGCGCGTGAAGAGCCGTTATACTGTTCGTCTGCCCGAATAGCTCAGCCGGTTAGAGCACTTGACTGTTAATCAGGGGGTCGTTGGTTCGAGTCCAACTTCGGGCGCCACTTTCAGAAACCTGCATCGCGAGATGCAGGTTTTTTTTTGCTCTACAGTGTCAGCGCTCCTCGCCAGAACGCCACCAGTGTGGCGATCGCAACTGCCAGGATGGCGCCGAACAGCACCCACTCCCAAGGCGTGAACACCTGTTCGCCGCGCTGGCGACGGGTCAGCGCGAACAGCACCACGCCCGGCACATACAACAGCACCGACAGCAGCAGGTTGTGCAGGCCACCGGCATACACAAGCCACAGCGCGTATGCGCTCGCCAGCAGCGCGACGCTGAAGTCGCGCCAGCGGATTCCTGCTTCGCCGCCCGCATAGGCCTGGCCACGCCAGGCCAGCTGCACGCCGAATGCCGTGGACAGGAAATAGGGCACCAGGCTCATCGATGCAGCCAGCAGTACCAGGCCGGTATAGCTGCCGGAATTCACCAGCACCAGCAGCAGGAACAACTGGATCAGGCCGTTGCTCAGCCAGAGCGCATTGGCCGGCACGCCACGCGCATTCTCGCGGCCAAGGAACGCGGGCATGGTGCCGTCGCCGGCAGCCGCATACAGCACCTCGGCGCACAGCAGTACCCAGGCCAGCAGGGCGCCAAGCACCGAGATGATCGAACCGATGATGATCACGGTCGCGCCCCATTCGCCGACGATGGCGCGCAGCACGTAGGCCATCGATGGATTGGGCAGGGCGGCCAGCTCGGCCTGCGACAGCACGCCCATCGACAACAGGCTGACCAGGACCAGCAGCAGCCATACGCCGAGAAAGCCGATCACGGTCGCGCGCCCTACATCGGCACGACGCGCAGCGCGCCGGGAATAGATGCTGGCGCCTTCGATGCCGATGAACACCCATACGGTCACCAGCATCATGCCGCGCAGCTGCTGGCCGAGATCGCCGAGTGCGGGCGTACCCAGGAAATCGGCGCCGAACACGTCCATGCGGAACGCGCCGGCGGCCAGGATGAGGAACAACGCAATGGGCAGCAGCTTGGCCACCGTGACCAGGCCGTTGACGATGGCGGCAGTGCGCAGGCCGCGCAGCACCAGCAGGTGCACGGTCCATAGCAGCAGCGACGAGGCAGCCACCGCTGCCGGCGTATTGCCTTCACCGAACACCGGCATGAAGTGGCCGAGGCCACTGAAGATCAGCACGAAGAAGCTGGCGTTGCCGAGTACCGAGGCAACCCAGTAGCCCCATGCTGCGGAGAAGCCGATGTAGTTGCCGAAGCCTTCCCGCGCATACGCGTAGATGCCGGTATCGAGGTCCGGCCGGCGGTTGGCCAGGGCCTGGAACACGAAGGCGAGCATCAGCATGCCGGCGCCACTCACCGCCCAGCCGATGATCGCGGCGGCGGGACCGGCGCTGCGCGCCACGTTCTGCGGCAGGGAAAAGATGCCGGCGCCGACCATCGAGCCGACCACCAGAGCGGTCAGTGCAGCCAGGCCCAGCCGTTGTGAGGTCGCAGCCATGAATCTCCCCTGCGGCAGCTCGGCCGCAGGGGCACAGTAGCGGCAGTGCCGTGAAGCCGCATGCAACATCTGCAACGACGGAGGCCCGGGCATGTGCCCGGGCCTCCGAAGGTGCTGCTGCAGCGACGATCAGTTGAAGGTGTACTTGGCACCGACCGTGAAGTAGCGGCCGATGGCTCCGCTGAAGTGCAGCGGGTTGTAGTTCACGCCGCCATAGGTGGTCGGATCGAGCGGTGCGATGCGATCAAACACGTTCTGCACCGATGCGTTCAGTTCAAAGGCTTCGGTGATGTTCCAACGACCGGACAGGTCGAAGGTGGTGAACGAGGAGATCTTCTCGACCGGCGAGCCATCCTCGTAGAACGCCAGGTAGTCGCCGCCACGGCGGTCCTTGTTCTCCAGCTTGCTGATGTAGTTGGCGACGCCGCTGACACTCCACGGGCCCTGCCTCCAGGTGGTGCCGAAGTTGATGCGGTCCTTCGGCGTGCCGATGCAGTTGGTGACGTCGCAGTTGCCGTGGGTGCCGGCGTAGTCGACCGTCACGTCGGCATCGGTGCGCTCGAACTTCAGCACATGGCTCCACTGCAGATCCATTTCCAGCTGGCCCGGACCGATATCGAAGGTCTGGCGGATATCGGTGTCGATACCGCGCACACGGGTGGACGCGGCGTTGATGTACTGCGTGTTGACCGCCAGGATGCTGCCGGTGCCGGCAATGCCGTTGAGCAGGTTGGTGTCGCGCAGGACGTTGCCGGCGGCAATGGCGTCGGCGGTGCTGCCCTGGGCGATTTCGTTGGTGCGCTTGATCTGCCACGCATCCACCGTCATCGAGGTGGACGAGGTCGGCTGCAGCACGATGCCCACCGAATAGCTCTTGGATTCCTCCGGCTTCAGGTCGCTGTTCGGGCGGGTGATGATCGCCACCGAGCGTGCGGTGCATTCGGCTTCACTGATGGCGCAGCGCACCGGGTCGCGGGCGTTGGAGAAGGCGGCCAGGCCACCGTCACCGTTCTCGGCCGGGTTCGGCGCGCGGAAACCTTCGGCGTAGCTGGCGCGCAGCGCGATCCAGTCGGCCGGGGTCCACTTCACGCCCAGCTTCGGCGTCGCCTTGCCTTCACCGCTCTCGTACTTGTCGTAGCGCAGTGCACCGGACAGCTCCAGCTGTTCCAGCACCGGCGCGGACAGTTCGACGTATCCGGCGTACACGTTCTGGGTACCGTCATAGGCCGAGTAGCCCAGGCCGATGATGTCGCCGGTGTCGGTGAACGTCTGCGGGGTCAGGCTGTTGCTGGTCTTGCGCCACTCGGTGCCCATCGCCAGGCCGAGCGGGCCACCCTTGAGGTCCATCAGGCTGCGCGACACGGTGAAGTCGAACATGTCCAGGCTGGACTTGGCGCGTGCACTGATCTCCGGCGAGATGAAATCGTACAGCGCCTGCGAGTTGAGGTTGGCGTTGTCGCCGATGCGCCATACGCCACCGGCACAGTTCGGGTTGGCCAGTGCACAGCGGACGTTGTCGTAGTGCAGGAAGCCGGTACGGCGGTTGATCAGGTCGGTGCCGGAGTGCAGGTAGGCGGTGTCATAGTTCCAGTCGCCCCAGTTGCCCTTGACGCCCACCAGGAAGCGGTTGAACTCGTTGGTGTTGTTGGTCACGCGCGGACCAACGTCCCAGGCCGAATAGCGCAGGCGCGAGGCCTGGCCGGGAATCGGGTTGTCCGGATGATCCGGGCCGAGCACGGTGGCACCGGAACCGCTGTTGGCGTTGACCGGTCCTTCCGGATAGCCCCAGCCGCCGGAGACGCCCGAGGGCGTGTTGCTGAAGGTGGTTTCCTTCTTCGAGTAGCCGATCTCGGTGTAGATCTCGCCGCCTTCGCCGAAGGCGAAGCTGGCACGTCCGAACACGTTGATGTACTTCTCTTCCGGGCTCAGGTCACGGAACTTCTGCGCCGGATCCCACAGGCAGCCCTGCTGCTGTGCGGTCGCATCGGTCTGGCCGGGAATGCTGGTCAGATTGGCACAGCCCGGCAGAGCCACCAGGAACGCGGGATTGTCGTCGTCGACATTGCGGTCGTCGAACACCGAGCCGTTCGGGCCCACGCCACCGGCAGTACCACCGGACAGGTAGGCACCGCCCAGGAACTGCGCGTCGGCGGCGGAATAGCCCCAGCGACGGATGTCACCGGTGCCGATCCACTTGCGGTTCTTGCGATCGCCGATCTTGATCGCGTCGGTCTTGCCGACGTCCAGGCTGAAGAATGCGTTCCAGCCATCGGTGGCCAGGTCGCCGGTGCCGGCGGTCAGCGTCGCCTTCTTGGCATCGCCGTCGCCGTCGCCGGAGACGCCGTAGGAACCGCGCAGGATCGCGCCCTGGAAGTCGCTGCGCAGGATGATGTTGACCACGCCGGCGATGGCGTCGGAGCCGTAGATCGCCGATGCGCCGTCCTTCAGAACTTCCACGCGTTCCACCGCATCCAGCGGAATGGTGCTCAGATCGGTGAAGACCTTCTGGCCGTCGTCAGCCAGGCCGTAGGTGGCCATGCGGCGGCCATTCAACAGCACCAGCGTCGAGCCGGCGCCGAGGCCACGCAGGGAGATGCCGGCGCCGCCGCCGGCAAAGCCGTTGCCGAAGGTCTTGGGAATCGAGCCGGAACCGTCGGCGGTCAGGGTCTGCAGGTATTCGGCGACCGTGGTCTTGCCGGTGCGGTCGATCTCCTGGCGGGTCACCACCTGCACCGGGGACGGTGTCTCGGTATTGGTGCGCGGGATGTTCGAGCCGGTGACCGTGATGCGGTCGAGATTGGTGGCCTGCTCCTGGGCGAAGGCGGAGGAGGAAACCACGGCGCCGGCCAGCAGCAGGGCGCTGCCGGTAAGGATGTGAGTGATGGACGATGCCAGGGTGTCACGGCGGCTGGCGGGCCGATGGATCGGGTGTTTCACAGCTTCTCTCCTAACTGGAAAACCTTGCGTTGAGGGCTGTCGCCGGATCAGGTCCGGGACGGGCCAATCTAGGTTTCCGGCAGGTGACGGAGTCGTGAATTTTTGCTTAATCGGCAGCGCGCGGGCGGGCGGTGTGCGGATTCGCAAACCCGGTCGCGGATTCCGGCCCGGCCTGAGGCCGGGCCGGTACGACCGTCAGTCGGGCAGCGAGAACTGCACCGGCACCATGCCGATGGCAGGCACCGCCACGCCGTCATGCTGGGCAGGCTCAAACCGCCAGTGGCGCAGCACCTGTTGGCGTGCGGCCTGGTCCAGGCTGCGCGAACCGCTGCTGCGTTCGATGCTGACCGCAACAGGCTGGCCGTTGCTGTCCACTTCCACGCGCAGCAGGACCGTGCCCTGTTCGCGGTTGCGCAGCGCGGGGATGGGATAGGCCGGGGGCGGCGCACTGCGGTACTGCAGCTGGGCTCCCGCCAGCGGCGCAGCTGCCGCCGGCGTCGGCGGCGCCATCACGGCGGTCGGTTCGGCGGCCGGCAGGACGATGCCCGGCGCGTCTTCGACCGTTGCGGTGGGGGCTGGCAGCGCCGGTGCGGTCGGCACCGCCTGGGAGCGGGGGGCGACCTTCACCTGTTCGGGTTCGGTGGGCAGGATCGGCGGAGGTTCCGGTGTCTCGACCTTTTCGATCCAGCGGACCGTGGTCGTGTCACGCGGGGCCTGTACCGCCTGGTAGGTGGCGGGGATGAGCAGCAGCAGCAACGCCAGCAGATGCAGGGCGATGGCCGCGCTCCAGGCGGCGATGCGGGCGGGGTCGAAGTGCGCGGATGCAACGGGATACGTACGAACCATGGTCCACCTCCGTGCCAGTGTCGAAAGACGTCAACGCACCAGGGCCGCCATCGGGGTTTGCCGCACGCGGCTGGCAGCCAAGCATTAGCGCGTCGTGGCCGCCATTGCCTAGAGGCATGTCAGGCGATGTTGAACTGGCCTTCATCTACGCAACGGGGCCGGAGACCTTTCCGCTGGAAAGGCATCCGGCCCCGTGGGCAGCAGATCGGGGCAGGGCGCTGTCCGGCGGACAACGCCCCCCCCGTGCCGGGGCGTCAGCGACCCAGCAAGAACACC
>NZ_JBRRCG010000016.1:0-91325 GCF_056757995.1 Stenotrophomonas sp. STEN147 | reverse complement strand
TGTCCGCGGCATGGATGCCGCGGCCAAGCCTCCAGGGACGGATTCACGGCGTCTCCCGCGAACCCGACCCGCCCGACCCAGCGCGGTGGTTGCTTCATGCCTTTCGCGACCAAGCCCCCGCCACGAGGGGCTCAGCCGTTGGCTGGAACCCTTACAGCGCCGCGCGGATCCGCTCGCGCAGCGCTTCCAGATCCTTGGCGAACGCCTCGATACCGGTCGCCAGCTTCTCGGTCGCCATCGGATCGGCAGCCAGATCCGCCGCAAACGTCGCCGCATCGATCGGGGTCACCGCCACGCCGTTACCCTCACCGGGCACCAGCTTGCGCGGCAGCTCGCCATGATCGGCGTCCAGCTTCTCCAGCAGATCCGGCGAAATGGTCAGGCGGTCGCAGCCGGCCAGCGCTTCGATCTGTGCGGTGGAACGGAACGAGGCGCCCATCACCACGGTCGGCGAACCACGGCGCTTGAACTCCGCATACACGCTGCGCACGAACTTCACGCCCGGGTCCTCATCGATGTTGGCCGGGGTCTGGCCGTTGGCCACGTACCAGTCAAGGATGCGGCCGACGAACGGCGAGATCAGGAACGCGCCCGCTTCACTGCAGGCCAGCGCCTGGGTCGGGTTGAAGATCAGCGTCAAGTTGCAGTCGATGCCCTCGGCCTGCAGGATCCGCGCCGCTTCCACGCCTTCCCAGGTCGCGGCGATCTTGATCAGGATCTTCTCGCGCGGTACGCCGGCATCGGCGTACATCTGGATGAACTGGCGGGCCTTGGCCACGGTGGCGGCGGTGTCGTACGCCTGGTCAGCATCCACCTCGGTGGACACGCGGCCCGGCACCAGCGTGCTGAGCAGCGCGCCGACGCCGATGGTCAGCCGATCGGCCACCGCATGCACCACGGCCTCGCGGTCGCCGCTCTGCTGACGGCCCCAGGCCAGTTCGCGCTCGATCAGATCGGCATAGACCGGCAGGTCCAGTGCCTTCTTCACCAGGGTCGGGTTGGTGGTGCAGTCCACCGGCTGCAGGCGCTTGATCGCCTCGTAGTCACCGGTATCGGCAACGACCACGGACAGTTCGCGCAGCTGGGACAGTTTGGACGAGGTACTCATTACGGCTCCTGGTACGGGGAATCGGATCGCGCGCAGTGCGCAGCGGAGATCAGGGACGGTCGTTGTGCACTGCGGTCACGCGCAGGCGCAGCTTGCGACCACCGGGTGCAGTCCAGTCGATGCTCTGGCCGACCGAAAGGCCGAGCAGGGCACTGCCGACCGGGGCCAGCACGGAAACCTTGCCTTCATCGACGTTGGCTTCGCGGGGGAAGACCAGGGTCAGGACGTGCTTCTCGCCTGAGACCCCATCTTCGCACTCCACGCGGGAATGCATCATGACGATGCCTTCGGGAATCTGGTCCGGCGCCAGCACGGTGGCCCGGTTGAGTTCTTCGGCAAGCGCGAGCGCGGCAGGCGTCTGGCTCAGCGCAGGGGCTTCGAGCATGGCCTCCAGGCGGTCCATGTCGAAGGTTGAGACAGTGATCGACGGCGGCAGGCCGCTGGCGGTGTTCATGTAAAACTCCTTGGTTGAAAACCATGCAAAAGGCGGCGCCTGCTGGCGCCGCCTGTCTGTATTGTGGGGACAAATGCGACCGGAATCGACTCCCGCCGCTCGGGGGCGGGGACGCGGGGCCGTCAGCCGTTCAGCGCGGGGCCGGAAAGGCTGGCCGGATCGGCGGCCGTGCCATTGGCGGCTTCCAGCGTGAACAGCGCATGCGGCAGGCGCTTGAACTGGCTGGCCAGCTCCATCAGGAAGTCGTTCATCGCCGAGCTGCGGCGCCAGACCATCGCAATACGGCGGCTGGGCCGGCCCTCACCGATGAAATCGAGCAGGCGGATGTTGTTCGAGCGCGGGACGGGGGGCTGCACCGACAGACTCGGCAGCAATGTGATGCCGACATCGGCGGCGACCATCTGCCGCAATGTTTCCAGGCTGGTGGCACGGAACTCGGATTTCTCGTTGGCGCCGAACAGCCGGCACACTTCCAGCGCCTGGTCGCGCAGGCAATGGCCGTCTTCCAGCAGCAGCAGCTTCTGCGTGGCCAGTTCCTGCACATCCAGATGGGCGCGCTGGGCGAGCGGATGGCGACCGGAGACGGCCAACAGGAACGGCTCCTCGAACAGGAACTCGGCGTGCAGCTGGTCGTCGATCACCGGCAGTGCCAGCAGCGCGGCATCGAGCTTGCCTTCGCGCAGGCGCTCCAGCAGCACATCGCTCTTCTCTTCGACCAGCAGCAGTTCCAGTTCCGGGAAACGTTCGCGGATGCGCGGGATCACATGCGGCAACAGGTACGGGCCCAGGGTCGGGAAGATTCCCAGGCGCACCGTGCCGGCTTCCGGATCGCGGCTGCGCCGTGCCGCTTCCTTCAGCTGCTCCACCTCGGACACGATCACCCGCGCCCGTGCAGCGGCTTCCTGGCCGGCCGGGGTCAGCATCACCTTGCGGGGGGCCCGCTCGACCAGCGGCAGGCCCAGCTCTTCTTCCAGCTTGCGGATCTGGGTGGACAACGTGGGCTGGCTGACGAAGCACGACGCAGCAGCCCGACCGAAATGCTTGTGGTCGGCCAGGGCTACCAGGTACTTCAGATCGCGTAGATTCATCCTCACATCCCAGGGATAACGGACCGGCTGGCGGCGTGGTCACCCCGCAGCTGACAATGCTCCCGGCAACCCGGGAGCAGTGGATCAGGCAGCTTCGGCAACGGCCCCGCTGCTCTTGCTCACCGACGAGCGGATCAGGTGATCGAACGCGCTCAGTGCGGCGGTCGAGCCGGCGCCCATGGCGATGATGATCTGCTTGTAGGGTACCGTCGTGCAATCACCTGCGGCGAACACGCCGGGCACACTGGTCTGGCCGCGGTCGTCGATGACGATCTCGCCGCGCGGCGACAGCGCCACGGTGTCCTTCAGCCACTCGGTGTTGGGCAGCAGGCCGATCTGCACGAAGATGCCTTCCAGCTCTACGCGGTGGGCGTCGCCACCGATGCGGTCCTTGTAGACCAGCCCGGTGACCCGGCTGCCATCGCCCAGCACTTCGGTGGTCTGGGCGCTGGTCAGCACGGTGACATTGCCCAGGCTGCGAAGCTTCTTCTGCAGCACTTCATCGGCGCGCAGGCTGGAATCGAATTCCAGCAGGGTTACATGCGACACGATGCCGGCCAGATCGATGGCAGCTTCAACGCCGGAGTTGCCACCACCGATCACCGCCACGCGCTTGCCCTTGAACAGCGGGCCATCGCAGTGCGGGCAGTAGGCCACACCCTTGTTGCGGTACTGCTCTTCGCCCGGCACATTCATCTGCCGCCAGCGCGCACCGGTGGAGAGGATCACCGAACGCGACTTCAGCACCGCGCCGTTTTCCAGCTGCACCTGTACCAGCCCATCGTCGCCGGCCGGCACCAGCGCGGTGGCGCGCTGCAGATCCATGATGTCCACGTCGTACTCGCGCACATGCTGCTCCAGCGCGGTAGCGAGCTTCGGGCCTTCGGTCTCCTTGACCGAGATGAAGTTCTCGATGGCCATGGTGTCCAGTACCTGGCCGCCGAAGCGCTCGGCGGCGATGCCGGTGCGGATGCCCTTGCGCGCGGCGTAGATCGCTGCGGCCGCGCCAGCCGGGCCGCCGCCCACCACCAGCACGTCGAAGGCCTGCTTGGCGGCGATCTTCTCGGCGTCGCGCTTGCTGGCGTTGGTATCCAGCTTGGCCACGATCTGTTCGAGCGTCATCCGGCCCTGGTCGAAGACTTCACCGTTGAGATACACGGTCGGCACCGACATGATCTCGCGCTTCTCCACTTCTTCCTGGAACAGCGCGCCGTCGATGGCCACGTGCTGGATGCGCGGGTTGAGCACCGCGGCGAGGTTCAGCGCCTGCACCACGTCCGGGCAGTTCTGGCAGGACAGGGAGAAATAGGTCTCGAACCGGTACTCGCCTTCCAGGCTCTGCACCTGCTCGATCAGCTCGGCAGTGGCCTTGGACGGATGACCGCCGACCTGCAGCAGCGCCAGCACCAGCGAGGTGAATTCATGGCCCATCGGCAGGCCGGCGAAGGTCAGGTGAATGTCCTGGCCGGGCGTGCCCAGGTCGAACGAAGGCACGCGGCCCTGGCCATCACGCAGCACCCGCAGCGAGATGCTGTCGGACAGGCTTTCCAGGGTCTGCAGCAGTTCCAGCATTTCCTGCGACTTGGCGCCGTCGTCGGCGTGCGCGGTGATCTGGATCGGGCGGGTCACGCGCTCCAGATAGGTCTTCAGCTGCGACTGCAGGTTGGCGTCCAACATCGGTCTTCTCCTGGCTTCAGGCAAACAGGGGGCGTGGCACCGCTGTACAAGGTAGCGGACCAGCTGGGGGTAGGGGTGAACCCAAGACAGCGACCGTGGAAGGGGCTGGCTGGCCAAGGCGGGCGAGCGTTGGCTGTCTTGGGTTCACCCCCACGCCGGCGATGCCGCCGGCATGGAGATGGGCCTGCCGTGGCGTGGGGCCACGGCGTGCCGGTGCTGCGTTAGATCTTGCCGACCAGGTCCAGCGACGGGGTCAGGGTCTTCTCGCCTTCCTTCCACTTCGCCGGGCACACCTGGTTCGGGTTGGCTGCGGTGAACTGGGCGGCCTTCAGCTTGCGCAGGGTCTCGGAGACGTCGCGGGCGATCTCGTTGGAGTGGATCTCCAGGGTCTTGATCACGCCTTCCGGATTGATGATGAAGGTGCCGCGCAGGGCCAGGCCTTCTTCCGGAATGTGCACGCCGAAGGCATTGGTCAGCTGGTGGGTCGGGTCGCCGACCAGCGGGAACTGGGCCTTGCCGACGGCCGGCGAGGTTTCGTGCCACACCTTGTGCGAGAAGTGCGTGTCGGTGGTGACGATGTAGACCTCAGCGCCAGCCTTCTTGAACTCGGCGTAGTGGTCGGCGGCGTCTTCGATCTCGGTCGGGCAGTTGAAGGTGAATGCAGCCGGCATGAAGATCAGGACGGACCACTGGCCCTTCAGGCTGGCATCGGAAACCTTGATGAACTCGCCGTTGTGGTAGGCGTTGGCTTCGAACGGCTGGATCTGGGTATTGATGAGGGACATCATTTTTCCTCTGGGTGAAGGGAGTGGGTGAATCGACAGGAGCTAGGTTACCGGCTCAATTGCGATAAGAACAATCCATTGATTGCATCTATTTGATAGATGAAGCCTATCAAATTGCCATGAGCCGGCACTGAACCTTGCGTCCCTCATCCTGCAACTGCCTGTGTGACAAGGAAAATCGCCAGGGATGTGTGAAGAGGGCTGATAGCCCCTCCTTATGCCCTCGGGATGCCCTCGGGCGAAACCTGAACGGATTCCAGCTTTTGTAGAGCCGAGCCCGCGCCCGGCTGTGGATCTATGGAGCCGAACCCACGCTCGACCGCGGATCTGTAGAGCCGAGCCCATGCTCGGCTGTTCCAGAAGCAGCCGAGCATGGGCTCGGCTCTACAATTGCGGAATGTCTTCCCAAACCCAACCCTCCCTGCGCCAGGTGGTGGCCGACGCCAGCGCCCGCCTGGGCGGCATCGACGCCCGCCACGAAGCCGAGCTGCTGCTGCTGCATGTGCTGGAGCGTCCGCGCAGCTGGCTGTTCGCCCATGCGACCGATCCGCTGCCGGCAACGGCGCAGGCTGCCTTCGAGGCGCTGCTGGCGCGTCGCGCCGCCGGTGAGCCGGTGGCCTACCTGACCGGCCGGCGCGGGTTCTGGACGCTTGATCTGCGGGTCGATGCGGCGACCCTCATCCCGCGTCCGGAAACCGAACTGCTGGTGGAACTGGCGCTGGAGCGCCTGCCACCGGACCGCCCGCTGTCCGTGGCCGACCTCGGGACCGGCAGTGGTGCGATCGCCCTGGCTTTGGCCAGCGAAAGGCCGCTGGCACAGGTGCTGGCCACCGATGCCAGCCCCGGTGCACTGGCCATGGCTGCGCGCAATGCCGCCCACCATGAACTGCGCAACGTGCGTTTCGCTGAAGGTGGACAGGACTGGTACGCACCGCTGCAGGGCGCGCGCTTTGCACTGATTGCCAGCAATCCGCCCTACATCGCCAGCGATGACCCGCATCTGCAGCAGGGCGACCTGCGGTTCGAGCCGGCCAGCGCACTGGCGTCCGGCATTGACGGGCTGGACGATATCCGCCGCATCGTCGCAGGCGCGCCCGAACACCTGCAGCCGGCGGGCTGGCTGCTGATCGAACACGGCTGGGACCAGGGCGCGGCGATCCGCACGCTGTTCGATGCGGCCGGTTTCGGCGACGTGCAGACCCAGCAGGACCTTGAGCAGCGTGATCGGGTCACCCTCGGCCGGCGACCGGCCTAGAATGGGGGTTCTCCTGCCCCGGCAGGGCATCACCCTGGAGCTGCAAGCATGCGTACGCTGTACCCCGCCATCACCCCCTATGACGTCGGCACCCTGAAGGTCGACGACCGCCACACGCTGTACTTCGAGCAGTGCGGCAATCCGGATGGCAAGCCGGTGGTGATGCTGCACGGCGGTCCGGGCGGCGGTTGCAGCGACAAGATGCGCCAGTTCCATGACCCGGCGAAGTACCGCATCATCCTGTTCGACCAGCGCGGTGCCGGCCGTTCCACGCCGCATGCGGATCTGGTGGACAACACCACCTGGGACCTGGTGGCCGATATCGAGCGGCTGCGCGAGCATCTGAACGTCGACCGCTGGCAGGTGTTCGGCGGCAGCTGGGGGTCAACCCTGGCGCTGGCCTACGCCGAAACCCATCCGCAGCGCGTCACCGAACTGGTTCTGCGCGGCATCTTCATGCTCCGCCGCTGGGAGCTGGAATGGTTCTACCAGGAAGGCGCCAACCGCCTGTTCCCCGATGCATGGGAGCACTATCTGAAGCCCATCCCGGTGGTTGAACGCCATGACCTGATCTCGGCGTTCCACCGTCGCCTGACCAGTGAGGACGAGGCGACCCGCCTTGAAGCGGCCAAGGCCTGGGCCGTGTGGGAGGGTGCGACCAGCTTCCTGCATGTGGATGACGACTTCATCAACAGCCACGAAGACCCGCATTTCGCGCTGGCCTTTGCCCGTATCGAGAACCACTACTTCGTCAATGGTGGCTTCTTCGAAGTGGAAGACCAGCTGCTGCGCGACGCGCACCGCATCGCCGACATCCCGGGCGTGATCGTGCATGGCCGCTACGACGTGGTGTGCCCGCTCGCCAATGCCTGGGACCTGACCAAGGTGTGGCCGAACGCGAAGCTGGAAATCACCCCGGCATCGGGCCACTCGGCGTTCGAAGCGGAGAATGTCGACGCGCTGGTGCGCGCCACCGACAGCTTCGCGTAACGCGCCGGTAGCGCCGGGCCACGCCCGGCGGCATCGCGATCTGTTGCCGCGGCTCCGACTCGCCGGGCATGGCCCGGCGCTACCCGTCTCCTGCACGCAGCGCGAACGAGAGTCCGCGTCTGCGGCCGTCAAACGGTTGCAGCGCGCGCAGCAGACGGCCATCGGCCAAGGCGTCGGCCACGGCGAAATCCATCATCTGCACGATGCCGATTCGCGTAGCGCTCCGGTAGCGCCGGGGGCAGCCCGGCCCGCCGCGACGCGGCGGGCGGGGCGCCCCCCACGGGGGGGTTTCCCCCCCCTGGGCGGGGGGGCCGGGCCCGGCGCTACCCGGCCCGGATGGCGTTACACCGATGCCAGCAGCCGTGGCTGCAACGCGCTGAAGATCCGCGCCAGCCGCTCGGCCCACGCCTGCTGCCCGGCCGCGTCGGCGATCAGGTCCTGGCGGATCTCCAGTTCCACATGCACCAGGCCGCGCCCTTCGCCATGCACCGGTACCGCGTAGTCGCTGGTACTGCTTACCGAATACGGTTCGTTGTCACCGACCACCAGATCGCCTTCGTCGCGCAGTGCCTGCAGCAGGGCGTGGGCAAAGCGCGTGTCCTGGTGGTACAGCACGCCGGCATGCCATGGCCGCAGCGTGCCGTTCATGCAGGGAGTGAAGCTGTGCATCATCACCAGCAGGGTCGGGCGGCCGGCTTCGCGGCGCGCATCCAGTTCCGCTTCGATGCGGGCGTGATAGGGCGCGTGGATCGCGTCGATGCGCTGCTGCCGTTGTGCGGCCGACAGGCCGGCGTTGCCCGGTACCACGGTGTGATCGCTTGCTTCCGGAATCAGGGTCGGCGATGCCAGCGGACGATTGCAGTCGATCAGCAGGCGCGAATAGGTCTGCTCGATGGCCCAGGCATCCAGCCGTTCGGCCAATGCACGCGTGGTGCCGGCGATGCCGATGTCCCAGCCGATATGGCGGTCAAGTTCGCGCTGCGGCAGGCCGAGGCCGGCCAGTGCGCGCGGTACCTGCTGCCCGGCGTGATCGGCCAGCAGCAGGTACGGCGAAGCGCCCTGCGGCCGGTGGATGGTGTAGATCGCCGGGTCGTCAGCGCCCAGCAATGCCGGCAAGGTGTGCAGGTCGGCGTCAGCCACGCGGGCGCCCGTCCAGGTGATGTTCGATCATCCACAGCCCGGCCCAGAGCTTGGCATCGAGCTCGTAGCCTTCGCCCATCTTCTGCACCAGCCACGCGGCAGCCTGCTTGAGCGGGACCTCGTGCACCGTGATGTCCTCGCTGTCATCGCCGCCGCCTTCGCCGATCCGGCGCAGGCCGGTGGCGCGCACGAAGGCGATCTTCTCGCTGCTGGCGCCGGAGGAGGTCGGGCCGATCATCAGCACTTCGGCGTGCTCGGCGGTCCAGCCGGTCTCTTCTTCCAGTTCGCGTACCGCCGAGACTTCGATCGACTCGCCGGCATGGATGTCACCGACCAGCCCGGCCGGCATCTCGATGGTCGATGCCTGCAGGGGCACGCGGAACTGCTCGACGAACAGCACCTTGTCCTCGGGGGTGACGGCGATGATGATCGCCGCCAGGCCACCGGCGTGGGTGCGTTCGCTGTATTCCCAGGTGCCGCGTACCAGCATGCGCTGGTACTTGCCTTCATAGACGACACGCGGGGCTTCGGTATTGCGCTGGCTCATGCGGGCTCGCCGGAATTGGAAAAGGAGGGAGCAGGAAGCGGGTCGGCCATGCCGGCGGCGTTGAACAGTCGGCGGCGGGTCATCGGGCCGAAGCGCAGGGTCTGGCACAGGCCGCCGAGCAGCTCCGGGTCGGCCGTCTGCCGCAGCAGGCCGGGCTGGCAGCCTTCCAGCGGCGCGTCCAGCGCGATGGTGGTCAGCTGTCGCCAGAGCAGGGCATGCTCGCGCTGCTCGCGCAGGCGCACTGCCATCTGCGCTGCGCCGCGCAGGCGCAGGAAGGGCACTTCGTCCAGACGCTCGTACAGCACATCCAGGCTGCCGAAGTGGGCCAGCAGGACCGCCGCGGACTTGCTGCCGACGCCGCTGATGCCGGGAATGTTGTCCACCGCATCGCCGCACAGTGCCAGGTAGTCGGCGATCTGGTGCGCGTGCACGCCATGCCGCGCTTTCACCCCGGCCACGCTCCAGCGCTGGTTGCGCGCATAGTCCCACTGCTCGTCGTGGTCCAGCAACAGCTGCGACAGGTCCTTGTCGGCGGAAATGATGACACCGCGGTGGCTGCCGCGGTGCACATGCAGGGCGCTGCCGATCAGGTCGTCGGCCTCGTAGTCGTGATGGGCAAGCACGGCCAGACCGAGCGCCGCGCACAGTGCCTTGCAATGCACGAACTGGCGCTTCAGCGCCTCCGGAGCCGGATCGCGGTTGGCCTTGTACGCCGGATACAGGCGATGGCGGAAGCCGCTGTCCAGCGCCTCGTCAAAGGCGATGGCGATGTGCTGCGGACGCTCGCGTTCGAGCAGGTCCAGCAGGAAGCGCGCGAAGCCGTGCACGGCATTGGTCGGCCAGCCCTGCGCATCCTGGAACTGGTCGGGCAGCGAGTGCCAGGCACGGAACACGTAGATGCTGGCGTCGACCAGGTACAGCGCCGGCGCCGGTGCCGGCAAGGTCATGCCGGTGGCGTCCAGTCGCGCAGCAGGGCGGCTGGATCCGGACGCTCGCGCTCGGGCACGTCGGCGCGGGCGGTGCCGATATGGATGAAACCGGCGATGCGCTCGCCGTCGGCCAGCCCCAGATGGGCGTGTACGGCCGGGTCGAACGCCATCCACGCCGTCAGCCACTGGGCGCCGAAGCCCAGCGCCTGTGCGGCCTGCAGCAGGGCGAAGCAGACGCATCCAGCGGTCATCAGCTGCTCCTGCTCGGGCACCTTCGGGTCGGGGCGGGGGCTGGCCACCACCACGATCACCAGCGGCGCATGGCTGAAACGCTGGCGATCCTTCTCGAACACGGCCTCGCCGGCAGTGGGATCGCGCTGGCGGCTGCGCTCGGCCAGGAACGCGCCCAGAGTGTGACGCGCATCGCCGGCAATCTTCAGGAACCGGAACGGCACCCGCTTGCCGTGGTCAGGCACCCGCACCGCCGAGGAGAGCATGCGCAGCAGGGTCTGCGGGTCCGGCCCGGGCTCGCCCAGCTGCCGCGAGGGCACCGAGCGGCGGGCATCGAGGGCAAGCAGGGCGGCGGGGCTGGGCATGGCGTCTGAACCGGTCATCACGGGCATTTGATTATAGTCGCGGTGGCCGATGACGCCGTGGCTGCGGCGTCTGCCCCCTCGCTATCAAACTGTGATGAACATCATGCCACTGGCGGCAATCGAACGCCGGCTTCCTCTCGCCTCGCGGGCCTTGCACGGCTTACGATATCCCTCTTGCCGGGCCGTGGGTCACGAGGTTTGAAGTGAGGACTGTTTCACTGTCCGTGAGGGGCGGGCCGGCCTACCATCGACATATCGGTACATGGGGTGTGCCGGTCGTCGCGATGTCCATGTTGTCTGTCGCACCAGAGAAGGTGGGGAGCCTTCCCGAATGATGAGCGCGCCCACACCGTTGGGAACGTCGGGTCGTGACCCGGCCCAGTTCCAGCTTGCCCGTGACGCCGTCCTGCCCGCACTGTGCCAGGCCTTCGGGGCGGCACTGGCGCGCTTCGACGACGCCCTGTTCGACCGTGCCGGCAATGCCGGCGCCTCGCAGCTGCTGTTCCTTGATGCGATGCGCGAGCTGCGCCGGCGACGCGAGGAGATCGCGGCGGCCTTTGCCGGCCACCTGCAACGCGCCTGGGCGGCTCTGGTTGCCGGAGAGCCACTGTCGGCGGATGCGACCCTGTCCGGCCCGGCCGAGGATGGCCTGAGCCTGCTGGCCGAGCACGTGCTCGAATCGCGGCTGGCGGTGCGCAACTTCGCCACGGTGCTGCTGCGTGATTTCAAGCCGGTTCTGGCGCGGCTGGACCGTCGCCTGGGCTGGCTGGCCGGCGATGTACCGCTGGACGCCGACCTGAACCCGATCAGCCCGGAACATCTGGGCGTGGCCATCCACGAGGCCTTCGCCGGCTGCGAACTGGCGCCGGAAGTCCACCTGGTGCTGATCAAGCTGTGCGAGCGCGACCTGCGCGCGCCGGTCGGCCGCATCTACGACAAGCTGGACGAGCAGCTCGCGGCGGCCGGCGTGATGTCGCAGATGGGCGCGGTGCGCCGCACCTCGGCGGCCCCGGGCCCGCGTCCACCGCAGGGGCTGGACGATCTGGTCGAGCAGCGGCCGGTGCCGGGGTTCGACAGCGATTTCAGCGATGACGAGCAGGCCGCACCGGCGTGGGCGCAGCGCTTCGCCGCGCGCTGGTCCGAGCGCCGCGGCCACCTTCAGCAGGCCGGTGGGGACGGTCCCGGGGCCGCCGGCAGCGAGGCCTATGGCCAGCAGGGGATGCTGCTGGAAGCGCTGCAGGAACTGCTGCAACAGACGCGCCACGTGCGTGAGGACGCAACATCGGCCGCGCAGGTGGCCGTGGGCCAGCAGCGCCCGTTGAGCCAGCGCGAGATGATGTCGGTGCTGTCGCTGCTGCAGGCCACCCCCAGCGCCACGCTGCGTGCGGCGATCGGTGAGGATGGTGAGTCGCTCGCGCAGCGCCTGAAGAGCGAAGTGTTGTCCAGCGCCACCCGGCTGGGCGTCGACCCGGGCCAGACCCGCCTGGATCCGCAGGACGAGGACGCGATCGACCTGGTCGGCATGCTGTTCGACGTCATGCTGGATGAACGCGAACTGGAGGGTCGCTCGCGCGAACTGATCGGCCGCCTGGTGGTGCCCTTCGTCAAGGTCGCCATGCTCGACCGCCGCATGTTCGTGCAGAAGACCCATCCGGCGCGCAAGCTGCTCAATTCGTTGGCCGAGGCCTGCGAAGGCAACACCGGCGAGAGCCAGGCCGAGCGCATGCTGATGGCCAAGGTGGAGGAGATCATCGAGCGCCTGGTCGCCGAGTTCAACGAGAACCTGGCCATCTTCCTCACCCTGGAAGAGGAGTTCCGCGACTTCCTGGTGCAGCACCGTCGCCGCGTCGAGATTGCCGAGCGGCGCGCAGCGGAAACGCAGCGCGGCCAGGAAAAGCTGGAAATGGCCCGCACGCGCGCGGCCACCGAGCTGGATCGCCGCATCGGCGATGCCACCCTGCCACCGGCGATCGCCGAGTTCCTGCGCCAGCCGTGGCAGCACCACCTGACCCTGGCGCTGCTGCGCGAGGGCGAAGACGGTGCATCGGTCGCCGAAGCCCTGGCCCTGGGCGATGGCCTGCTGGAGGAAGTGGCCGAAGCGCGCCGGCAGATCATCGGCAAGCCCTGGCTGCAAGCCTGGCAGCCGGTGCTGGCCAAGGTGTTCGCCAGTGTCGGCGTACACGGCGATGCGGCAACCTCGGCCATCGATGCACTGCATGACACCCTGCAGGGCATCGCCGAGTCGCGGCCGGAGCTGGAACGTGCGCTGCCGGAGCTGCCGCAGGTTGTCCTGCCCATGCCGCCGGTTGCGGACTCGCCGACGGTGGAACTGGGCAGCCAGGTGGATACCGACGATTTCGACAATGCCGATGCCGATCGCTTCCGCCGGATGGAGATCGGCAGTTGGCTGGACTTCGTCGACAAGGACGGCAAGGTGCAGGCCGGCAAGCTGTCCTGGGTAAGCCCGATTTCTTCCCGGCTGCTGTTCGTCAACCGGCGTGGAGTGCGCTTCTGCGTGGCTTCGCCGGAGGAACTGGCGGTGATGGTGCGGCTGGGCCGCCTGCGTGCGCACGTCGACGATGGCGCCTTCGACAGCGCCATGCAGGGCGTGATCGACCGCCTCGACCCGGGCAACGCCACCCTGCACTGAGCGGGAGCCGCCTGCTAGGATCGGGAAAACTCACCGATCAGCGGGGACCTGCATGGCCGTGGCGTTGCTGGGGATCAAGGAGACCGCGCCGGGCGAACGGCGCGTGGCGCTGACGCCGGAGACCGCGCGCAAGCTCGCCGCACTGGGTGTCACCGTCTGGTACGAGGCCGGTGCGGGCGAGGCCGCCGGTTTTCCCGACGCCGCCTATCTGGACGCGGGCGCACGTGCATTCGATGAGGGTCGCTGGGGCGAGATCGACATCCTTCTATGCGTGCAGGCGCCGCCGGCGCAGGTGCTGGCCCAGCTCAAGCCCGGCGCAGCCGTGGTCGGCCTGCTGACGCCGGCCAGCGATCCGGCACTGGCGGCGCTGGCCAGCGAGGACCGCCTGCTGCTGTTCCCGCTGCAGCTGTTGCCGCGCACCACCCGTGCGCAGGCGATGGATGTGCTCAGTTCGCAGGCCGGCATGGCGGGCTACAAGGCTGCGCTCATCGCCGCCGAGCGTGCACCGCGCTTCTTCCCGATGCTGACCACCGCCGCCGGTACCGTGCGTCCGGCCAAGGTGCTGGTGATCGGCGCCGGCGTTGCAGGATTGCAGGCGATCGCTACTGCGCGCCGCCTCGGCGCCCAGGTGGAAGGATTCGATGTGCGGCCGGAAACGCGCGAGCAGATCCAGTCGCTGGGCGCGCGCTTCCTCGACCTGGGCGTCAGCGCGGCCGGCGAGGGCGGCTACGCGCGGGCGCTGACCGAGGAAGAACGGGCCGAGCAGCAGCGGCGGCTGGCCGACCATCTGCGCAGCGTCGATGTCGTGATCTGTACCGCAGCCGTGCCGGGCCGTCCGGCACCGACCATCGTCACTGCGGCGATGGTGGAAGGCATGGCGGCGGGCAGTGTGATCGTCGATCTGGCGGCCGAGAGCGGCGGCAACTGCGCGCTGACCCAGCCGGGGCAGTGCATCGAACACCAGGGCGTGACCATCGATGGACCGCTGGGCCTGGCCAGCCGGGGTGCGACCCAGGCCAGCGAGATGTATGCGCGCAACCTGCTCAACTTCGTTGCCCTGTTCGTACGCGAAGGGCAGCTGAGCTTCGACTGGGAAGACGAACTGCTGGCAAAGACGCGCTGGCAGGCGTGAATGACATGGGGTCAGATCCCTTTGCCTCTGGCAAAGGGATCTGACCCCTGTATCCCGAAGGCTTACCGCGGCTTTGCCGGTGGCGGGTTGTCCCGCACCCAGTCGCGACGCTCCTCCGGCGTCATCCGGGACCAGCGATCGCGCAGGGCGTCGCGCTGGGCAGGGGGCAGCTGGCGCATCTGCCCGAACAGTGCGCGTGCCTGTTCACGCTGTTCCGGGCTCATGTGCTCGAACCGGCGCAGGCCACGGCGGGCCTTGTCGCGCTCTTCCGGGCTCATGGACTGCCAGCGTTGGCCATGGGCCAGCATGCGCTGGCGCTGACCGGCATCGGCGCCGTTCCAGCGATCGCGCAGCGGGGCCAGCAGCGCCTCGCGCTGGGCGGGGCTGAGCTGATCCCAGGCGGGCAATGGCGCGCCGGGAGCGGGCGGCGCGGGCGCACGGGTCTGCGCCAGCGCCGGTGCTGCAGGCAGCAGCGCCAGGGCGATCAGCAGGGGCAGGGAGAGATGTCGCAGCATGATTCACTCCATCGCCAGGTCGGTGTCGCCCAGCCACAGGTACAGATCAGGATTCTCGTCGTACAGCGCGCTGTTGTCTTCTACTGCGGCAACGATCGGTACCGGCGCTGGCCGCGTCGGCACGTCCGGACCGGTGAACTGCACGCCGATGCCCAGCGCCACCACCAGCGAGCAGGCGCTGGCCAGCCACCAGCGCCAGCGCCCACTACGGGCCGCATGGGCGCCCTGGCGGGCCTGGCGCAGGCGCGACAGCGTTGCCGGCGACAGCGCCTGCAGAGAATGCGCATGCAGGCGCCGCAGGGCGTCATCGGAGGGCAGGGAGCGGTTCACGGGGGGTTCTCCAGATAATCCTGCAGCGCCTGCCGGGCGCGTGCGAGATGGGTCTTTACCGCGCCCTCGCTGCAGCCCATGGCGCGGGCGGTGGTGGCGCCGTCCAGATCCTGCAGCACGCGCAGGGTGAACGCTTCGCGCTGGCGGGCGGGCAGCGTACGCAGCGCCTGCACCAGCTGCTGGTACTGCTGGTGCTGCTCGTGCGCCTGCGCCGGGGTAGGTCCGGGGTCGGCCCAGTCGATGTCGGCACCGTCGGCATCCTGGTTGTCGCGCCAGAACGGCAGGCGGAAACGGCGCCGGCGCTGCAGGTCGATCACGCGCCGGCGCAGGATGCTCCAGAACAGGGGCGCCCATTCGCTGGCGGGCTTGTCGGCATAGTCCAGCATGCGCAGCAGGGCATCCTGCACGGCGTCCAGGGCATCCTCGCGCTGGCGCAGGCCGGCCTCGGCGAACCGGAACGCGCGCGGGCCGATGCTCGCCAGGAACGCTTCCAGCGACGCCGGCAGGGCATCGGTGTCGGCGGTCGGGGGGACGGGGCTGCTCACCAGCACAGGGTACGGTTCCTTGCTCGGGGTCACCATCGACAACGCGTGAGCGCGGCCCCGGTTGACGAGGATGCGCGCCGGGTTCAGCCCATGGTTATGATGGGCCGACGAAGACAGAGCGGGAGCGTTGCCGATGAGTGACGGGTTCGTGGCGCTGTACATCTTCATGCTGGCCGCCATCGCCGGCCACGTGATCATTTCGCGGGTGCCGGTGATCCTGCACACCCCGCTGATGTCGGGTTCCAATTTCATCCACGGCATCGTGCTGATCGGCGCGATGGTGGTGCTCGGCCACGCACAGACGCCGCTGGAAAAGGCCCTGGGCTTCATCGCCGTGGTGCTCGGTGCCGGTAACGCCGCCGGCGGCTACGTGGTCACCGCGCGCATGCTGGAGATGTTCAGGCCGAGCGCGCCGCGCGCAGGCAAGGACGAACCGAAGGAGCCGCAGGCTTGAACATCAGCACCGTCGAACTGCTCGATTGGCTGGTCAAGGCGAGCTACCTGGTGGCCGCCACGCTGTTCCTGCTCGGCCTGCAGCGGATGGCCTCGCCGCTGACCGCGCGCAGCGGCATCCGCTGGGCCGGGCTGGGCATGCTGCTGGCCACCGCGGCCACCTTCTTCCTGCCCGAGCTGCACAACGTGCCGCTCATCCTGGTCGCGCTGCTGCTGGGTGCCGGCCTGGCCTGGTGGTCGGCCGGCAAGGTCGCGGTCACCGACATGCCGCAGATGGTGGCGCTGTACAACGGCATGGGCGGTGGTTCGGCGGCGGCGATCGGTGCGGTCGAACTGCTGCGCTACGCCTTCCTGGCCCATCGCGATACCACGCATTGGAGCGAACAGGCGCTGGCCGACCTTGCCGCGCGCCAGCCTTCCACCACCGTGCTGCTGCTGGCGGTGGTCGGCGCCGCGATCGGCGCGGTGTCGCTGTCCGGCTCCGTGATCGCCTGGGCCAAACTGGATGGCCGCCTCGACAAGCGGGTCACCTGGCCAGGGCAGCAGGCGCTGAACCTGCTGGTGGCGCTGGCGGTGGTGGTGCTGGCCATCGTCGCGGCCAGCACGCTCAGCACCTGGGCGATCATCGCCTTCTTCGTGCTGGCACTGGCGCTGGGCGTGCTGATGACGCTGCCGATCGGTGGCGCCGACATGCCGGTGGTGATCTCGCTGTACAACGCATTCACCGGCCTGGCGGTGTCCTTCGAGGGCTACGTGCTGGGCAACGAGGCCTTGATCATCGCCGGCATGATGGTCGGCGCGGCGGGCATCCTGCTGACCCGCCTGATGGCCAAGGCGATGAACCGGCCGATCCGCAACGTGCTGTTCTCCAATTTCGGGGGTGGTGCAGGCGGAGAGGCACAGGCGATCACCGGCGCGCAGAAGCCGATCGAGGCGGCCGATGTGGCGGCAATGATGGCCTTCGCCGAGCGCGTGGTGATCGTGCCCGGTTACGGCATGGCCGTGGCCCAGGCCCAGCACAAGATCTGGGAACTGGCACAGCGGTTGGGGCAGCGCGGAGTCAAAGTGAAGTTCGCCATCCATCCGGTCGCCGGGCGCATGCCCGGGCACATGAACGTGCTGCTGGCCGAGGCCGGTGTGCCGTACGACCTGATCGCCGACATGGACGACATCAACCCCGAGTTCGCCAGCACCGATGTGGTGCTGGTGATCGGCGCCAACGACGTGGTCAATCCGGTCGCACGTACCGATCCGGCCAGTCCGATCTACGGCATGCCGGTGCTGGACGTGATCAACGCTCGCAACGTGGTGGTGATCAAGCGCGGTCGCGGGACCGGTTTTGCCGGGATCGAGAATGCGCTGTTCTACGCCGACAACACGCGCATGCTGTACGGCGACGGCGCTGAGGCGGCGGCGTCGCTGGTCAGCGAGCTGAAGGCGCTCGACGGCGGGCATTGAGGCCCGGCTGCATCCGGTGGGTGCGGACCTTGGTCCGCACGCCGCTGCGCTCGCCGGGCATGGCCCGGCGCTACCCACGTCAGGTGCGATCAGCGCGCCAGCCAGGCGCCGACGGCCACGCCGATCGCCAGCCACAGCCATTCCATCGCGCCATTGGCCAGGTTGATCAGCGTCCAGGCCAGATGCGGGCCCATGCGCAGCGAGGCGTCCCAGGGGTTGAGCCCCATCGAGCCGCCCATCCAGGCGCTGGCGATGGCCCAGTTCGCCACCGCCGCCACCAGCAGCGTGCCGGCCACCACCAGGGCCACGCGAAGACGGCCGGGACCGAGTGTGCCCAGACGCAGCATGAACACCAGTTCCAGAGCGGTCAGCACCGCCATCCAGCCGACCTGGCGGCCGGTCATCAGGGCCAGCAGCATCCAGGCGAGGGGAGCAACAACCAGGCCCAGCAGCAGCATGAAGGGCCAGAGCCAGGTCACGGTCCTGGCACGCGCGGCATTGGAGGACATCGAAGCTTCCTGAAGGTCACCCACAGGATACTGTGGTTTGCCGCGGTGCACCGGCGGGCGCGGGACGGCTGGGCTAGAATGCCGTCTTGCGTGGCCATGGCCACGGCCCCATATCGGTCCCCATGTATTCCCGTAGCAGCGAACCTGTCCACTTCGAACGCGATTGCGAGGCCGTGATGGTCCCGCAGGGCGACACCGTGACCCTGCCCGCCGGCAGCTATGGGTACATCACCCAGGCGCTGGGCGGCAGCTATTCGGTATTCGTCGAAGGCAACCTGTTCCGCATCGCCGGCAAGGATGGCGACGCCATCGGCAAGGAAGCACCCGCTCCGCTGGAACTGCCGGCCGACGCCACCGACGAACAGGTGGAGCAACTGGTATGGCAGCAGCTTCGCACCTGCTTCGATCCGGAAATTCCGGTGAACATCGTCGAACTGGGCCTCGTCTACGAGGTCGAGATCAAGCATCTGGACGAGGGCCAGCGCGAGATCGACGTGAAGATGACCCTGACCGCGCCCGCGTGCGGCATGGGTGACATCCTGGTCGACGACGTGCGCAGCAAGCTGGAAATGATCCCGACGGTGGCCGAGGCCGACGTCGAGCTGGTGTTCGATCCGCCATGGAACCAGCACATGATGTCCGAGGC
Source organism: Stenotrophomonas sp. STEN147 (assembly GCF_056757995.1). Lineage (NCBI taxonomy): Bacteria > Pseudomonadati > Pseudomonadota > Gammaproteobacteria > Lysobacterales > Lysobacteraceae > Stenotrophomonas > Stenotrophomonas sp. STEN147. The sequence goes on along the minus strand of NZ_JBRRCG010000016.1, from coordinate 72,518 downwards.
GGCCCGTCTCGAGACCGGCATGCTTTGACCCAGGGCCCGCAGTGACGCGGGCCCGGCACTACCCGCAACCAGAACAGGAATCCTCCGGTGTCCCAGTCCATCCCCAGCTTCGCCGTCACCCGTTCGGACCACCCGCGCAGCGCTGAAGAGCGCGCCACGATCCTGGAGAAGCCGGGTTTCGGCCTGCACTTCACCGACCACATGGTGGAAGTGCGGTGGGACAAGGACACCGGCTGGCACAACGCCAACGTGCGTGCCTATGGCCCGCTGCAGCTGGACCCGGCAGCGGCCGTGCTGCATTACGGCCAGGAGATCTTCGAGGGCATCAAGGCCTACCGTCATGCCGACGGCTCGATCTGGACCTTCCGTCCGGACGCCAACGGCCGTCGCCTGCAGCGCTCGGCACAGCGCCTGGCGCTGCCGGAACTGCCGGTGGAGATCTTCGTCGAGTCGCTGAAGCAGCTGATCGCCGTGGACAGCGCCTGGGTGCCGTCGGCGGATGAGTCCAGCCTGTACTTCCGCCCGTTCATGATTGGCGACGAAGCCTTCCTCGGCGTGCGTGGCGCGCACAAGGCCGGTTATTACGTCATCGCCAGCCCGGCCGGTCCGTACTTCGCCAAGGGCGTGGCACCGGTGTCGATCTGGCTGTCCACCGAATATGCGCGTGCGGCCAAGGGCGGCACCGGCGCGGCCAAGTGCGGTGGCAATTACGCCGCCTCGCTGCTGCCGCAGCAGAAGGCCCAGGCGCAGGGCTGCTCGCAGGTGCTGTTCCTCGACCCGGTCGAGGGCAAGTACCTGGAGGAACTGGGCGGCATGAACGTCTTCCTGGTCTACAAGGACGGCACCCTGGTCACGCCGCAGCTGTCGGGCAGCATCCTGGAAGGCATCACCCGCGAGAGCATCCTGCAGCTGGCCCGCGACCGCGGCATGAAGGTCGAGGAGCGCAAGGTCAGCATCGACGAGTGGAAGGATGGCGTTGCATCCGGTGCGATCAGCGAGGTGTTCGCCTGCGGCACCGCTGCGGTGGTGACCCCGATCGGCCAGCTCAAGGGTGAAGGTTTCTCGGTGGGCGACCTCAACGCGCCGGCCGGCGAAGTGACCATGTCGCTGCGCAAGGAACTGACTGATATCCAGTACGGCCGCCTGCCGGACCGCCACAACTGGCTGGTCAGGCTGGGCTGATCCTCTCGCCAGTCGGTAGCGCCGGGCCCATGCCCGGCTGCGCTGTTCCCCGAAGGCCCGTCCCCGCGACGGGCCTTCGTCGTTTACGGGGGAGGCCGGCCGCCGATGTCGGCAAAGTCATAGGTGGACAGGACATCTGCCCAGTCAGGTTCGTGCGCGTGGCGCGAAAGTTCCTTCATCTTCACAAACCCTCGACCCGGAAAGTCTCAGATCGAACATTTCATGTTCCTGAAAAGACACTGAAAATATTGTGGTGTCCGGTTTAGGCCATTAGCGTCATCGGCACGGCGGATCGTAAGGGGGATCCGCTGGCTCGCCGGACTCCGGACCTCGCCAACGCAAGCCAGCCCATGGTTCGGGCCGGTGTTTCTGCCGATTCCGGCATTCACACCACTAGAAAGGGAAATACGATGTCCCAGGTAACGCAACCGCGTGTGCGTCGAGTGTGGGTGGTCCTTGGTGCTTCCGTTCTTTCATCGCTGCTGCTGGCCACGCCTGCGCTGGCCGGTGATGTCCAGCTCAGCGGGCTGCAGTCCGCGCCGACGCACCAGCGTTTCATCGTCAAGTATCGCGACGGCAGTGCGCCGGTGGCCAACACCACCGCCCTGGCATCGTCGCTGAAGACAGCGGCTGCGGGCCTTGCCAGCAGCCAGGGCCGCGCGCTGGGCCTGCAGCAGGTCCGCAAGCTGGCCGTCGGCCCGACCCTGGTCAGGACCGATCGTCCGCTGGACCAGGCCGAATCCGAGCTGCTGATGCGCAAGCTCGCTGCCGACCCCAACGTCGAATACGTGGAAGTCGACCAGATCATGCGCGCGACGCTGACGCCGAACGACACCCGCTTCAGCGAACAGTGGGGGTTCGGTACGTCCAACGCCTCGATCAACGTGCGCCCGGCCTGGGACAAGGCCACCGGCACCGGCGTGGTCGTCGCGGTGATCGACACCGGCATCACCAACCACCCCGATCTGAACGCCAACATCCTGCCCGGCTATGACTTCATCAGCGACGCGGCAATGGCACGCGACGGCGGTGGCCGCGACAGCAATCCCAACGACGAGGGTGACTGGTACGCCGCCAACGAATGTGGCGCAGGCTACCCGGCCTCCAACTCCAGCTGGCACGGCACCCACGTTGCCGGCACCGTGGCAGCGGTGACCAACAACAGCACCGGCGTGGCGGGCACGGCTTTCAATGCCAAGGTCGTGCCGGTGCGCGTGCTCGGCAAGTGCGGTGGCTACACCTCCGACATCGCCGACGCCATCGTGTGGGCTTCCGGCGGCACTGTCAGCGGCGTGCCGGCCAATGCCAATCCGGCCGAGGTCATCAACCTCTCGCTGGGTGGTGGCGGCAGCTGCTCGACCACCTACCAGAACGCGATCAACGGCGCCGTCGGCCGTGGCACCACGGTGGTGGTGGCCGCAGGCAACAGCAACACCAACGTGTCTTCATCGGTACCGGCCAACTGCCCGAACGTGATCGCGGTGGCGGCCACCACGTCGGCGGGCGCACGTGCCAGCTTCTCCAACTACGGCACGGGCATCGACATCTCCGCGCCGGGCCAGGGCATCCTGTCCACGCTCAACACCGGCACCACCACGCCGGGCAGCGCCAGCTATGCCTCGTACAACGGCACCTCGATGGCAGCACCGCACGTGGCTGGCGTGGTCGCGCTGATGCAGTCGGTCGCACCGAGCCCGCTGAGCCCGGCCCAGGTGGAAAGCATCATCAAGAGCACCGCTCGGCCGCTGCCGGGTGCCTGTTCGGGTGGCTGTGGCGCCGGCATCATCGACGCCGATGCTGCAGTGGCGGCAGCGATCAACGGCGGTGGCAACCCGAACCCGGGCGGTACCGTGCTGCAGAACAACGTACCGGTGAGCGGACTGGGTGCCGCATCGGGCGCTTCGCTGAACTACACCGTCAATGTCCCGTCCGGCAGCAGCCAGCTGCGGGTGACGATCAGCGGCGGCAGCGGTGATGCCGACCTGTACCTGCGGCAGGGCAGCGCGCCGACCGATACTGCCTACACGTGCCGTCCGTACCTGAGCGGCAACAGCGAAACCTGCACGGTCAACAGCCCCGCTGCCGGTACCTGGTACGTACGGGTGAAGGCCTACAGCACCTTCTCGGGCGTGACCCTCAACGCCCAGTACTGAGCCCAAGACCCTCTCCTCGGGCACGCCCCGGCTTCGGCCGGGGCGTTTTTGCATGGGGCCGCGCGGTGGTGCGTGCCGCCGCGTCGTGGTGGGTGCCGACCTTGGTCGGCACTCCGTTCCTCAAACCGATTCGAAGCGGTTCGCGGCAACGTTCTTGCGCACGTGCTGCGGGTCGAAAATCCGCCCGTTCATCGCGATGTAGACGCCGGCCGGCAGCGACTGTACCGCGCCGATCGCGCAGCCGATGTTGAACTCAGCGTCCGAACCGCGGAAACGCGCCGGACTGAGCGCGCCGGTCATCACGATGGTCTTGTCCGCGATCGTCGCCAGCACCTTGCCGGTCTGCACCATCGAATCGGTGCCATGGGTCACCAGCACATGCCGGGTCGGCTGCGCCGCGATGGTGGCCCGGATCAGCTCGCGGTCCTCATCGTTGATGTGCAGCGAGTCCTTGCGCAGGATCGGAATCACGTTGAAGCGGAACGTCACCCCCAGCTCGCGCAGGATCATGCCGATCTGCGGATCGCCGATCTGGTAGTCCGACTTGTCGTCGAAGTAGATCTTGTCGATCGTGCCACCGGTGGTGACGACCAGGAGCTCTTCCATCATGTGCATGCGCGAAACCAGGACAGGTGCAGCGGCGCGGGGCCGGGAACGCAGATGATACGGCCCGGGAGGCGCAGCGTCAGCGTCGCTTGCCGAAGCGGGCGCGCAGCCCTGGCAGGCTGGCGCTGAAGATCACCAGCAGGGCCAGCGCGATCTCGATCAGCGCCAGCCAGCGCGTCTCCGGGTGGCTCCAGGCGCTCATCACGCCGTGGCTGAACCAGCCCAGGGCCAGCACCGAGGCCCAGAAACCGGCCTTGCGCCAGCCCAGGCGCAGTGCGATGGCCAGTGCCAGTGGCGGCGCGGTGAACACCAGCTGGGTGGCCAGCCAGTGCTTGTCGTTGATGAACCAGCCTGCAAACAGCGCGGCCAGACCCATCAGGGCCAGCAGCAGGACCGTACGCGGCGCGGCGTTCATCGGGCCAGCCGCTGCGCGATATCGGCGACGCGACGGCCCAGCGCCCGCGCCAGCACCGCCTCATCATCGGTCGGTTGCGGGTCATCGGCGGCTCCCGCCACATGGCTGGCGCCGTAGGGCGTGCCGCCGCTGGTGGTATGGCTCAAACCCGGTTCGGTGAACGGAATGCCGACGATCAGGCAGCCGTGATGCAGCAACGGCACCTGCATGGTCAGCAGGGTCGATTCCTGCCCGCCGTGCATCGATGCGGTCGAGGTGAACACGCCGGCGGGCTTGCCCGCAAGCGTGCCATTGACCCATTCAGCACCGAGTCCATCGAGGAAGTGCTTGACCGGCGCGGCCATGTTGCCGAACCGCGTCGGACTGCCCAGCAGCAGCCCCTGGCAGTCGGCCAGATCCTGCACGCTCACGTAGGGGGCGCCATCGTCGGGCACCGGCGGCTGTGCGGTCTGGGTCACGGCCGCCACCGGCGGCACCGTGCGCAGCCGCGCCACCATTCCCGGCACCTCGCCGATTCCCCGCGCGATCTGGCGCGCCAGCCGTGCCACCGAGCCACCGCGGCTGTAGTAAAGCACCAGGATCTCGCCCATCGTGCCCAGGTCTCCTCATCGTGTGGACGCCAGTATGGCTATCCTGCGTGCATTCCGCATCGGGTACCCTTGCGCCGATGGAACCTCTGGATACGCTCAACCTATGGATGGAACGCGCGCGCGATCGTGCGCGTGCCGCCAGCTTCGGCCGCTTCCTGTGGCACCGCTTTCTCGATGACCGCCTGTTCCAGGCGGCCGCCGCACTGGCCTACACCACGGTATTCGCCCTGGTTCCGCTGGCGATCGTGGTGTTCGGCGTGCTTTCGGCCTTCCCGGTATTCGACCGCTGGAGCGACCAGCTCAGCGACTATGTCTTCTCCAACTTCGTGCCCAATGCCGCACGTGCTGCCGAAGGCTACCTGCGGCAGTTCTCGGCCAGCGCTGGTCAGCTCACCGCGGCCGGCTTCATCGCCCTGGTCGTCTCGCTGCTGATCACCCTCAACAGCGTGGAAGAGACGTTCAACAAGATCTGGCGGGTCGGATCGACCCGGCCGAAGCTGACCCGCTTCCTGGTCTACTGGACCGTGCTGACCCTGGGCGCGATGCTTGCCGCCGCCTCGCTGGCAGTGTCGGCACGGGTACTGGCAATGCCGCTGTTCGGGACCCAGGAGGGGCGCTGGCTGGCCGACCTATCGCTGCGGCTGGCACCGGTGCTGATCGAATTCGTCTGCATCAGCCTGATGTTCCGGGTCGTGCCGCACCATACGGTGAAATGGCGGCACGCCGTCCCCGGCGCGATCCTGGCGGCGGTGATCCTGGAGCTGGTGAAGTGGGGCATCGGTGCCTATCTGGGCAGTTTCCAGTCCTACCAGAAGCTCTATGGCACGGTCGCGTTCGTGCCGATCCTGCTGCTGTGGATCTATCTGTGCTGGGTGGCGGTGCTGCTGGGCGCATCGCTGGCATCGTCGATGGCGGCGTTCCGCTACCAGCCGGTCGAGCTGCGCCTGCCGCAGGGCTATGAATTCTATGGGCTGCTGCGCCTGCTCGGCCGCTTCCACCAGGCGCGTGCCCGGGGCAGGGGGCTGGCCGATGACGAGATCCTGCGGCTGGAGCCGATGCTGACCGACTCGCTGCTGCAGGACCTGGCCTGCAAACTGGAGGCCATCGGCCTGCTGCGCCGCGACGAGCGGGGTGAGTGGCTGCTCGCGCGCGACCTGGACCAGGTCAGCCTGGCCGATCTGTACGAATGCACCCAACTGCGCATCCCGGTGGCGGAGCAGCATCTGCCCTACCGCGAAGACAGCCTGGGCCAGGCCGCGCTGGCGGCGCTGGATGAACTGCGCCTGCCTCTGCGTGAGCGCCTCAAGCGTCGCGTCAGCGATATCTATCCCGATTCCGGAGACACCCCATGACCCGCACGACTCCGCTGCTGCTGGCAGTTCCATTGGCCGTGGCGCTTGCCTTGGCGGCCTGCAAGCCTGCGCAGGACGCGACCCCGGCCAGCAGCCAGCCACCGGCGCAGGCTCCCGCACCGGCGGCACCGCCTGCGGCTGAGGACACGCCGGCCGAGCGTGTCACGGCCGAGTTCCCCACATTGAAGATGAAGGCCGTCGATGGCAGTGATTACGTCCTGGCGGCCCATCGGGGCAAGTGGGTGGTGGTGAATTTCTGGGCCACGTGGTGCGCACCCTGCCGCAAGGAGATGCCGGAGTTGTCCGCGCTGCACGCCATGCGCAGCAACATCGAAGTGGTCGGCCTGGCCTATGAGGACATCGAGGTGCCGGAGATGCAGTCCTTCCTGACCAAGCATCCGGTGACCTATCCGATCGTGATCGTCGATCCGTTCGATCCGCCGGCGGACTTCGCCACGCCGCGGGGGCTGCCGCTGACGCATCTGATCGATCCGCAGGGCCGGGTGGCGCACAGCTTCCTCGGCCCGGTTACGGCGGCCGACATCGAGAAGCAGATCGCGGCTGCGAAGTAGTGGGTGTGTAGGCAGGGCCTGCGGCCCTGCACCCGCTGCGAACCAGAGCGACAGCAACGGACGAAGCGGAAGCGGGTTCCCTGAGGGATGGCGGGGTGGACCCGGTTGCGGGGGACGCCGTGAACCCATCCATGGGGGCTTGGCCGCGGCATCCATGCCGCGGACACCCCCGCAACCGGACCCACCCCGCCTTCGACAGTCTCCTGCGATCTGTCGGAACGGCTATTGGGTCAGATCCGTTTTCCTGTGGAAAACGGATCTGACCCCAGTTTGGATTTCGATATCCGAGAGATTCCATCACGCATGGCGTGGACCTATCAGATGTCGGGAAACTGTCAGAGGTGGGGCGGTGTCGGAGTGCGGGGTGTCAGCCGCATGGATGCGGCTGCCAAGCCTACACGGACGTACTTGCGGCGTCCCCGCACTCCGACACCGCCCCGCCACCCCGCGGTATGTCTGCCGTTGCCGTTGCCGTTGCCGTTGCTGCTGCCGTTGCTCGTAGCGGGTGCAGGGCCGCAGGCCCTGCAGACAACCCCTACTCCTCGACCGGGAAGTCCTCGATCGGCTTCAGCACATCGTAGTGCTCGCGATGCAGCTTGCCCTTCAGCTTCGGCAGCTCCGGCAGAGGCGCGTCCACGCGGGTGTCGGGCAACCGGTCCAGCAGGTTGCGTACCAGGGTCAGCCTGCCCAGCCGCTGGTCGTTGAAGTCCACCAGCGTCCACGGCGCACCGTCGCGATGGGTGGCACGCAGCATGGCCTCCCGTGCTTCGGTATAGGCGCTGTACTTGCTGCGTGATTTCAGGTCGACCGGTGACAGCTTCCAGCCCTTCAGGGGATCGACATGGCGCTCGGCGAAGCGCTTCTCCTGCTGCTCCTGGTCCACGCACAGCCAGTACTTGAACAACAGGATGCCGTCATCCACCAGCAGCTGCTCGAACACCGGGGCCTGGCGCAGGAACTGCTGGTACTCGTTCTCGCTGCAGTAGCCCATGACCCGCTCGACACCTGCGCGGTTGTACCAGCTTCGATCCATCAGCACGATCTCGCCCGCCGCCGGAAGGTGCCCGACATAGCGCTGGAAGTACCACTGCGTCGCCTCGCGGTCGGTCGGCTTGGGCAGTGCCACCACCCGGCACTGGCGCGGATTGAGGTGCTGGCTGATGGCCTGGATCGCGCCGCCCTTGCCGGCGGTGTCGCGGCCTTCGAACAGCACCAGCAACCGCTGCCCGCTGTGCTGTACCCAACGGGCCATCGCGGTCAGTTCCAGCTGCAACGGCAGCAGCAGTTCGTCGTAGTCCTTGCGTTTGAGCTTGCCCATCGTCATGCCGCGCGGGAAGGAGGGCCCAGCCTAGCGCAGCGGCTGCTCAGGCGCCGTCGACGCCCTGCCAGCCCTGCTCGCGCGCCAGCTGCTGCAGCAGTGCCGAAAGGTCGCGGGCGAAACCGGCCATGTCGAACACGCCGCTACGCGCGCGGGCCTGTGCCAGTTCGACGCGCAGAGCGGCCAGTGCTGCCGGATCGTTGCCGAGCGCGCGGGCGGTGGCGATGAACGCCGCATCGTCGGCAACGTTCATCCGTGCCAGGCCCAGGTGATGGTTGAGGCTGCCGGCCACGCGCGCGGCGAAGGTCTCGCCCGGGCAGGTGAGTACCGGGCAGCCGGCCCACAGTGCGTCGGAGGCCGTGGTGTGCGCGTTGTACGGGTGCGTATCCAGGAACAGGTCGGCCAGCTGATAGCGGGCCAGATACTGCGGATGCGGCAGCTTGGGCATGAACACCAGCCGCGCCGGGTCCAGACCCGCTGCCTGCGCCGCTGCCCGCAGGCGCGCATCGGCCTGGCCGGGGCCGGACAGCAGCCATAGAACACTGCCAGGCACCGCCGCCAGGACGGCGAACGCGCGCCCCATGCTGCGCGGGTTGAGCTTGTAGCTGTTGTTGAAGCAGCAGAACACCACGCCGTGTCCGGGCAGGCCGCACGCGGCGCGATCCGGTACCGGCTCAAGCGCGCGGGTGTTGTCCGAGGGCTGGAACGCGCGCGGCAGATACACCACGCGCTCACTGTGGTGGGGCGCCAACGCCGCTGGCAGGACGAATGCATCGGCGATCACCGCATCCAGCCACGGTGCGCCGGATGTACCGGGATAGGCCAGCCAGTTGAGTTGCAGCGGGGCAGGGCGCAGCGCCAGCACTTCCGGCGCGCCGCCACCGCCCCAGCCACGCAGGTCGAACAGCAGGTCGATGCCCTGTGCACGGATGGCGGCAGCGATGTCGGCATGGCGGCGCCCCGCCAGATCGTGCAGCCGGGTTGCCGCCTGCAGCCGCTGGCGGATGCGGCTGCCATCGTCCCGGTTCAGTGCGAACAGATGCAGCTGCAGTTCCGGGTGCCGGGCCAGCTGCTCGAACAAGGCAACGGTCAACAACCCGGTCGGATGTGCGCCGAAGCCGTTGGAGAGGAAGCCGATCCGCAGGGCTCCTCGCGTCCGTACCTTCACAGCGGGCATCGGCCGCACCGATGCGGCCACGGCTGCGGCGCGCGTGCGGGCGCAGGCCAGCTGCTCGGCGGCGCTGGCGTCTTCGCTGAGGAAGGCAAAGGGCTCGACCGCGCCCTGCCCGGTCGCGACCGCGCCGCGCACCTGCGCGGCCAGGGCCTCCACGTCCTGCCAGTCGCACAGGCGGCGTTGCCATGCCAGTCGCTGGGCGGCGATATAGGGTTCGTCGGGCATCAGCCCATGTGCACGCCGGTACGCGGCCGCCGCGCCCTCGGGGTCGCCGGCATCTTCGAGGGCATGGCCCAGCCACAGCGCGATGCCGGGATGCTCCGGAGCGCGCGCTGAAGCCTGTCCCAGCAGCGTTGCAGCGTCGGCGTGCGCACCGGCCATCCATGCCACGCGACCCAGCCGGGCCAGTGCCTCGGGATGGTCTGGCCGCAGCTGCAGCGCACGCCGTGCGGCCTGCTCGCCTGCGCCGATGTCGCCGGCTTCCAGTTCCAGATCGGCCAGCATCACCCAGGCGACGAAGTCACCGGGCTGGCGCGCGATCGCCTGCTGCAGTTGTTGCCGCTGCTGCCAGGCCGACATCGACGTCAGCCCGCCGACAGCTGGGCCAGGGCATCCACCTGGTGCTCATGGCTGAGGCGCTGCAGCAGCGGGTCCAGATCGCCGGCGAGGATGTTGGGCAGGTCATACAGGGTCAGGCCTTCCACGCGATGATCGGTGATCCGCCCCTGCGGGAAATTGTAGGTGCGGATGCGCTGGCTGCGATCGCCACTGCCGACCTGCAGGCGGCGCGATTCGGCCTGCGCGGCGTCCTGGCGCTGGCGCTCGGCATCGAGCAGCTGCGCCTTCAGGCGTTTCATCGCCTTGTCGCGGTTCGCGTGCTGGCTGCGTTCGGTCTGGCATTCCACCACCACGCCGGTCGGCACGTGGGTGATGCGGATGGCCGACTCGGTCTTGTTGACGTGCTGGCCACCGGCACCGGATGAGCGGAAGGTGTCGACCTTCAGGTCGGCGGTGTTGATGACGATGTCATCGACTTCGTCCGCTTCCGGAATGATCGCCACGGTAGCCGCCGAGGTGTGGATGCGGCCCTGCGATTCGGTGGCGGGCACGCGCTGCACGCGGTGCGTGCCGGATTCGAATTTCAGCCGCGAGAAGGCGCCACGGCCGACCACGCGCGCCACCACTTCCTTGTAGCCGCCGTGCTCGCCGGGGTTGTCGGACTCGATCTCGACTTTCCAGCCCTGGCGCTCGGCATAGCGCGCGTACATGCGGAACAGGTCGCCGGCGAAGATCGCTGCTTCGTCACCACCGGTACCGGCGCGGACTTCCAGGAACAGATTGCCCTCGTCACGTGGGTCGCGGGGCACCAGCAGCAAGGCCAGCTCCTGCTCCAGTTCCTGCAGGCGCGCCTGGGCCGAGGCGATTTCCTCATCGGCCAGCTCGCGCAGGTCCGGATCGGCGCGCATGCCCTCGGCGGCGGCCAGGTCGGCCTTGGCGCGCGCCTCGTCGGCCAGTGCGGTGGCGACCGGTTCAAGTTGGGCGAATTCGCGCGAAAGGTCGCGGAAACGGGTGTTGTCGGCGACCACGTCGGGTTCGGCGAGCAGGCGTTCCAGTTCTTCGCGGCGCTCGGCCAGCGCTTCCAGCTTACGGCGCAGGGTCGGCGTCATCGGTTCTCACGGGTGGGTGGCGGTAACCCGGCGTGGCCGGGAACAGGCGCTCGGCGGCGCGGGTCAGATCGGCATCGCCGCTCAGCGCGGCCGCGCGCAAGGCAGCGGTCGGGGGGTGCAGGAGCCGGTTGGTCAGGCCGTGGGCCAGCAGTTCCATGACCTCTTCGGCCGGCTTGCCGTTGGCCAGCTGCTGGCGGGCACGTTCGAGCAGCTCGGCGCGGGTGGCGTCGCCGAAGGCACGCAGTTGCCGCAGGGGCGCGTGGTGGGCGCCGGCCTGCAGGGTCTCGACGAAGCGCGACACCTGCAGGTCGATGATGGCTTCGGCTTCGGCGGCGGCCTCGCGACGGCCGCGTCGATTGTCCTCCACCGCGCGTTCCAGATCGTCCACGGTGTACAGGAAGGCATCGTTGAGCGTGCCCACCTCAGCCTCGATGTCGCGTGGCACGGCCAGATCGAACAGCAGCATCGGCTTGTGCCGGCGTGCACGCAGTGCATTGGCCACGGTCTCGCGGTGGATCACCGGTTCGCGTGCGGCGGTGGCCGAGAACACGATGTCGGCCTCGGCCAGATGGCGTTCAAGCTCGGTCAGCGGCAGGGCCACGCCGCCATGACGGCTGGCCAGTTCCTGCGCATGGGCGAGCGTGCGGTTGGCGATCAGCAGCCGCCGCACCTTGCCTTCGCTGAGGTGGCGTGCGGCCAGCTCGATGGTTTCCCCCGCACCGACCAGCAGCACGGTGGAATCATCCAGGCGGGCAAAGGCATTCTGCGCCAGGCGCACCGCAGCCGAGGCGACCGACACCGGGTTGGCGCCGACCTGGGTATCGGTGCGCGCACGCTTGGCCACGGAGAACGTCTGCTGGAACAGCCGGTCCAGACGCTGGCCAAGCAGCCCGTGGTCGCGCGCGGTCGACCAGGCATCCTTCACCTGGCCCAGGATCTGCGGTTCACCCAGCACCATCGAGTCCAGGCCCGTCGCGACCCGGAACAGGTGGCGCACGGCGTCGGCGTCAGCATGCTGGTACAGGTAGCCCTGCAGGTCGCCGGCCTGGCTGCGCAGCCACTGGTCCAGCGCCTGCGCCGAATCGGCCACCGCGTACAGTTCCGTGCGGTTGCAGGTGGACAGCAGCACCGCCTCGGCAATCTGCGGGGTGTCGCGCAGCGAACCGAGCGCGCGCGGCAAGGCATCGCCGGCGAAGGCCGCGCGTTCGCGCAGTTCCACCGGCGCGGTCTGGTGATTCAGTCCGAGCACCCACAGGGTCATTGTTCAGTTGCTTGCGATAAGCTGCTGGCCATTGGACGACATTTTAAGGCCCCGATGCCGACGATGCCCGCATTGATTCGCATCCCCAGTGTTCTGCTGCTGTCCCTGGCGTGCAGCCAGGCCCTGTCGGCGGCGCCCGCCAAGGCCCCGGCGCGGGGCGCCGCCACCGAGGAACTGGCACTGGAGCCGGTGATGGCCGGCGAGTTCGCCCTGCAGGCCGGCAAGCTGGCCGAGGCGGCGCGCTGGTACCTGCAGGCCGCCCAGCGCAGCGACGGCGATGCCGGCCTGGCCGAGCGCGCGACCCGTATTTCCATGCTGGCCAACGACGATGCCAGCGCCGCCCAGGGCCTGGCCCTGTGGCAGCAGCGCGCGCCACGGTCGCTGGCCATGCGCAGCGCGGCCGGTGCGCTGGCGATGCGCCAGGGCGACGTGAAGGCGGCCCGCAGCGAGCTGCAGAGCCTGCTGCAGGACAGCGATGACCGCGGCTGGAAGTTTGCCCTGGCCGCACTGGTCGGGGGTGGACGTGATCCGGCCGTGCCGGCGCAGGTGCTGGGCGAGCTGGTCGATGCCAACGCCATCCCGCCGAAGATCGAGGCCTGGCAGGAATTCGGCCGCCTGGCGCTGCGGATGGAAAAGCCGGAGCTGGCACGGCGCATGATCGATGAGGTGGTCAAGCGCTTTCCGGAAGAGCCGCGCGTGGCGTTGCTGCGCGCCAGCCAGCTGCAGCAGGCCGGGCAGGCCGATCGCGCGCTGGCGCTGCTGCGCGAGGTCGAACCGAAGACCCGCCAGGATCCGGAACTGCGCAACGCGGTGGCCATTGCCTACGACAGCCTGAACCAGCCGGCCGCCGCCGAGCGGGTGCTGGCGGTAGGGCCGCAGGACGTGCAGACCTGGGGAATGCGGGCGTCGCTGCTGGCCAAGCAGGGAGACAAGGCGGCCCTTTCCAACCTGTACAGCGAGCTGTCGCGGCAGGCCGCCAAACCGGACCCGGCGCAGCGCCTGCTGCTGGGCAAGATTGCGGAGTATCTGAAGCGTTATCCGGAAGCGGTGCAGTGGTATCACAGCGTGCCGGGCGGCGATGAACTGAGCGAGGCCCGCCTGCGGGCGGCGAGCGCACAGGCGCTTGCCGGGCGCCAGAGCCTTGCGCTGGACGAGGTACACGCGATCCAGTCCGATGCAGGCGTGGACGACGAGGTGCGCCGCGACGCCTATCTGCTGGAAGCGGAACTGCGGCAGCGCGCCAGCGACGATGCAGGTGAACTGGATGCGCTGGCCCGCGGTCTGGCCGCTTACCCGGACGAGAATGCACTGTTGTACGCGCGTGCATTGGCCTGGGAACGCCGTGATGATATTGCCCGTGCCGAGGCCGACCTGCGCAAGATCCTGATCACCGAGCCGGAGAACGTGCCGGCGCTGAATGCGCTGGGCTACACCCTGGCCGATCGCACCGGTCGCTACCAGGAGGCGCTGGAGCTGATCGACCGTGCCCGCGTGGCCGAGCCGGACAATGCCGCCATCGTCGACAGCTATGGCTGGGTGCTGTATCGCCTGGGCCGCAACGAAGAGGCGCTGGTGCAGCTGCGTCGTGCGTGGACCCTGGCCAAGGATCCGGAGATCGCCGCACACGTCGGCGAAGTGCTGTGGGTGCTCGGCCGGCATGACGAGGCACGCCACTTCTTCGAGGAAGCGGCCAGGCTCGACCCCGACAACCGCGCGCTGCAGCGTGCCCGCGAGAAATTCAATCCATGAGTGTTTCCCTTTTCCGGCCGCTGCTGTTGGCAGTGGCGACCGTCGCCATGACCGCCTGTACGTCGCTGGGCACCCAGAAGACGCCGGCGCCGGCCGTGGTCGAGACCGTGTCGGCGGAAGCGGCACAGGCCGAAGCCGCGCGGGTGGCGGCGCTGCAGGCGCAGCCGGAGTGGTCCTTCCAGGGCCGGGTGGCGGTCAGCAAGGGCAAGGACGGTGGCAGTGGACGCATCGACTGGCAGCAGGCCGGGCGGCGCTACGTGATCGAGCTCAGTGCACCGGTGACCCGGCAGAGCTGGAAGCTGACCGGCGACAGCCAGCATGGAGGCGGTCGCCTGGAGGGACTGGCCGGCGGCCCGCGTGAAGGCGAGGACGCGCAGCAGCTGCTGCTGGAGGCCACGGGCTGGGAAATCCCGGTCAACTCCCTGCCCGAGTGGGTGCGTGGGCTGGCGGTTGCCGATCCCGCCGGCGCGGGCAAGGTCGAGCGTGATGGCGAAGGCCGCCCGCGCCGCATGCAGCAGATGGGCTGGCAGATCCAGTACCTGGACTGGTACCCCGCCGAGGCCGGGCGCCCGTCCCTGCCGCGCCGGATCGAAGCCAGCAGCGGAGACGCCAAGGTTCGCCTGCTGGTGGACCAGTGGGGGCAGGGCGCGCCATGAGCGCGGGTGCGGAGGATGCGGGCTGGTCCTGGTGGCCGGCCCCGGCCAAGCTGAACCTGTTCCTTCATATCACCGGCCGCCGCGCCGACGGCTATCACGAGCTGCAGACCGTGTTCCGCCTGCTGGATTGGGGGGACCGCATCGGCCTGCGCCTGCGTGAAGACGGCCAGGTACGTCGGCAGGGTGAGGGATTGCCGGGTGTGGACGAGGCCGACGATTTGGCCGTACGTGCCGCCCGCATGCTGAAAGAGGTCGCCAACATCGACCAAGGTGTCGACATCATCGTCGAAAAGCATATTTCGGCCGGTGGTGGGTTCGGCGGTGGGTCATCCGACGCTGCCACCGTGCTGGTGGCGCTGAACCGGCTCTGGAACGCCGCTCTGGACGAGGACGCGTTGGCCGCGCTGGGCCTGCGCCTGGGCGCGGATGTGCCGGTGTTCGTGCGTGGCCGTAACGCCTGGGCCGAAGGTGTGGGTGAGCGGCTGCAGCCGATCACCCTGGCACCGGCCTGGTATGTGGTGGTCGAGCCCGGCGTTCATGTTCCGACCCCGGTCCTGTTCGCAGCCCCGGATTTGACGCGCGACAGCCCAGTGGCGAAAATAGAGGACTTCGCTTCCGGGGCCTTGGTCGGGAACGCGTTCGAACCGGTGCTGCGCCGCCGCGAGCCTGCCGTCGAGGCAGCGCTTGCCGCGTTGAGCGACATCGGTACCGCGCGACTGACCGGTTCTGGAAGTGGTTGTTTCGTCGAATTCGCATCGCAGACTGCCGCACAGCAGGGGCGGGCGAAGTTGCCGAAGGAGTTGCGGGCCAGGGTGGCTGCGGGCGTTGCGCGTTCGCCGCTGCTGGATGCACTCGAGCAACACTGATTTCAAATGCAGGGGCGTCGCCAAGAGGCCCAAGGCACCAGGTTTTGATCCTGGCATTCGTAGGTTCGAATCCTACCGCCCCTGCCAATGCGGCTGTGTCCGCGCCTTCAGCGCATCATCCGCGCGGGACGTGGAAACAACCGCGGTGTTGTCAGCAGCAAGGGTCCGGCGTGGTCCTTGCCGCCACCGGATCCCCGCCACTCGTCCCCGCCCGAGACAATCATGATGCAAGAGTCCCCGAACCTGCTGGTCTTTTCCGGCAACGCCAACAAACGTCTGGCGCAGAACATCTGCAAGGAACTGGGGGTTCGCCCGGGCAAGGCGCTGGTCTCGCATTTCTCCGATGGAGAAGTGCAGGTGGAGATCGAAGAGAACGTCCGCAAGCAGGACGTGTTCGTGATCCAGCCGACCTGCGCGCCGAGTGCGGAAAACCTGATGGAACTGCTGGTGCTGATCGACGCGCTCAAGCGCGCATCGGTGAACAGCGTGACCGCCGTGGTGCCGTACTTCGGTTACTCGCGCCAGGATCGCCGCATGCGTTCCTCGCGCGTGCCGATCACCGCCAAGCTGGCGGCGAAGATGTTCAGCACCGCTGGCGCTGATCGCGTGCTGACGGTCGACCTGCACGCCGACCAGATCCAGGGCTTCTTTGATATTCCGGTCGACAACGTTTATGCCTCCCCGCTGCTGCTGGCCGACATCTGGCGCGCCTACGGCACGGAAAACCTGATCGTGGTGTCGCCGGACGTGGGCGGCGTGGTCCGCGCCCGTGCCGTGGCCAAGCGCCTGGATGATGCCGACCTGGCGATCATCGACAAGCGCCGTCCGCGTGCCAACGTCTCCACCGTGATGAACATCATCGGTGACGTCGAAGGCAAGACCTGCGTGATGGTCGATGACATCGTCGACACCGCCGGCACCTTGTGCGCCGCTGCCGCTGCCCTGAAGGCGCGCGGTGCGCTCAAGGTCGCCGCCTACTGCACCCACGCGGTGCTGTCGGGCCCGGCGGTGGACAACATCACCAATTCCCAGCTCGACGAGCTGGTGGTGACCGATACCATCCCGCTGAAGGACGCAGCGCGGGTGTGCAGCAAGATCCGCCAGCTGAGCGTGGCGGAGATGCTGGCCGAAACGATGCGCCGCATCGCCTTCGGCGAGTCGGTCAGCTCGCTGTACGTCGACTGAGTTTTTCGTCCCTGCCGGCAACGGCAAGGACTTCCCCGGATGCTTCTGGTCGCGGAAGCATCTTCAATCGCCAAGCCGCAGGGCAAGGCAACAACCTGAGTAGTCGAAAATGTCGAAGACCCATGAAATCAAGGTCACCAAGCGTGAACTGCAGCGTAAGGGTGCGAGCCGCCGCCTGCGTCACGCCGGTGTGATCCCGGCCATCGTGTACGGCGGCAACGCCGAGCCGGTCGCCATCAGCCTGGACCACAACGAAATCTGGCTGGCCCAGCAGAACGAGTGGTTCTATGCCTCGATCCTGGACCTGAACCTGGACGGCCAGGTGCAGAAGGTCCTGCTGCGTGACATGCAGCGCCATCCGTACAAGCAGCTGATCATGCACCTGGACTTCCAGCGCGTGAACGAGAACGAAGCCCTGACCGCTTCGGTCCCGCTGCACTTCATCAACGAAGACACCTCGCCGGCCGGCAAGGCTGCCGACGTCGTGGTCACCCACGAACTGAAGGAAGTGACCATCAGCTGCCTGCCGAAGGACCTGCCGGAGTCGATCGAAGTCGACCTGGCCGACCTGGCTGCTGGCGACGTGGTGTACCTGTCCAACATCAAGCTGCCGAAGGGCGTGGAAATCCCGGCCCTGGCGCTGGGCAAGGACCACGACGACGCGATCGTCACCGCCAAGCACGGCAAGGAAGACGCTGCCGACGCTGAAGAAGCACCGGCCGCCGAGTAATGCCCCCGCGGCGCCTGCTCCGGCAGGCGCCGCACCGGCATCTACAGGAAGATCCAATGGCAGGACTGCGACTGATCGTCGGTCTGGGCAATCCCGGATCGGAGCACGCCCGGACCCGGCACAATGCCGGGTTTCATTTCGTTGAGGCCCTGGCGGAAAAGGCAGGGGCGGGATGGAACGTGGACAGCAAGCTGTTCGGCGAGACCGCCAAGGTCGAGATCGCCGGGCA
Source organism: Stenotrophomonas sp. STEN147 (assembly GCF_056757995.1). NCBI lineage: Bacteria > Pseudomonadati > Pseudomonadota > Gammaproteobacteria > Lysobacterales > Lysobacteraceae > Stenotrophomonas > Stenotrophomonas sp. STEN147. The sequence continues at coordinate 54,813 of NZ_JBRRCG010000016.1, read as the reverse complement.
GACGGTATGGCTGCTCAAGCCTGCCACTTTCATGAACCTCAGTGGCAAATCGGTCACCGCCGCGCAGCGGTTCTGGAAGATCGAGCCCGAGGAAACCCTGTTGGCGCATGATGAACTGGACCTCCCGCCCGGTGTGGCGCGGCTCAAGTTCGACGGCGGTCATGGCGGCCAGAATGGCCTGCGTGACACCATCCGCCTGCTGGGTCACGGCAAGTTCCATCGCCTGCGCGTGGGCATCGGCCATCCCGGCCACAAGGATCGCGTGGTGGGCTGGGTGCTGGGCCGCCCGTCCAAGGACGACGACCTGCTGATCGCGCGCGCCATCGACGATGCGATCGACGTGATGCCGCTGGCCGTGCAGGGCGATTTCAATGAAGCGATGAAGCGGCTGAACACCCCGAAGTAGCTGCCAACCCCGGTTGGCACCCGCAATGATCGATTGAAACAGCTTGGGAAAGCAGCGCGCGCGCTGTTTTCCCAATCAATTTCACCCCAGAGGTTGTCAAAGATGGGTATCAAATGCGGCATCGTCGGCCTGCCCAACGTCGGCAAGTCGACCCTGTTCAACGCGCTGACCAAGGCGGGCATCGCCGCGGCGAACTTCCCGTTCTGCACCATCGAACCGAACGTCGGCATCGTGCCGGTGCCGGACCCGCGCCTGAACGAGCTGGCAGCGATCATCAACCCGCAGAAGGTCATTCCGACCGCCGTGGAATTCGTCGACATCGCCGGCCTGGTCGCCGGCGCGGCCAGCGGCGAAGGACTGGGCAACAAGTTCCTCGCGCACATCCGCGAAGTCGATGCGATCACCCACGTGGTGCGCTGCTTCGAGAACGCCGACGTCATCCATGTCAACAACAAGGTCGATCCCATTTCGGATATCGAAACCATCGATACCGAACTGGCCCTGGCTGATCTGGACAGCGTCGAGAAGGCGCTGAACCGCGCCGAGCGCGCTGCCAAGGGTGGCGACAAGGAGGCGGCCGCGCGCAAGCCGGTGCTGGCCAAGCTGCAGGCTGCGCTGTCTGACGGCAAGTCCGGCCGTTCGGTCGGTCTGGACGAGGAAGAGAAGGCGCTGGTGCGCGACCTGTTCCTGCTGACCCTGAAGCCGGTGATGTACATCGCCAACGTGCTGGAGGACGGGTTCGAGAACAACCCGCACCTGGAAGCCGTGCGCGCGCACGCTGCCGCCGAGGGCGCGCAGGTGGTGCCGGTGTCCGCCGCGATCGAGGAAGAACTGTCGCAGCTTGACGATGAGGATCGCGACACGTTCCTGGCCGACCTGGGCCTGAGCGAGCCGGGCCTGAACCGCGTGATCAACGCGGCCTACAGCCTGCTGGGCCTGCAGACCTACTTCACCGCCGGCGTGAAGGAAGTCCGCGCCTGGACCGTGCGCAAGGGTGCCACTGCCCCGCAGGCCGCTGCGGTCATCCACACCGACTTCGAGAAGGGCTTCATCCGCGCCGAAACCATCGCGTATGACGACTTCATCAAGTACAAGGGCGAAGCCGGTGCCAAGGAAGCCGGTCGCCTGCGCCTGGAAGGCAAGGAGTACCGCGTGCAGGAAGGCGACGTGCTGCACTTCCGCTTCAACGTCTGATCCAGCGGCATCGGATCGACCCCGGACGCCCCGCCCCGAGCGGGGCGTCCGCGTTTCCGGCATCCGTTTCTGCGCTGGACAAAAATTGACCATGCTCTGAAACGCCTGCAGCGCAACGTTCGCACACACTTGTCCACATCAAACCCCCACCGCTTTCCACGCGCGGTGTGGAAAACCCAGCGTGCCGCTGTAGAGCCGAGCCCATGCCCGGCTGATGCCAGCCGGAGCCGAGCATGGGCTCGGTTCTACAGAAGCTTGTCCGCACGCCGTGGACAAAATTTCACCACGCTTGGAAACGCCTGCGCGACAACGCTCTCACCCACTTGTCCACATCAAGTTCCCATTGCCTTCCACGCGCCGTGTGGAAAACAATCGCGGCCGTGGACAAAAAATAAGCACGCATGGAAGCGCCTGCGGTGCAAGGCTCGCACCTACTTGTCCACACCAAGCCCCCATCGCTTTCCACGCGTGGTGTGGAAAACCACGGCCAACAGCAGATTCCGATTTCGGACTTGTTGCATGGTGCGCGGCGCGGTGCTGCTTCAGGCTGGCCTCTGACCCTTCCACTGACACGGGCGGCATCATGCCTGCGCGCGACCCGGAGAGTTGCTATGACGACGCGAACGTATGGGTGGGTAGTGGCGATCGCGGCCCTCGGGTTGCTTCTGGCCTACGGCTACCAATACATGGTCGTGCGGCCTGCACGAGGGAGTGCATCAGCCCCGGAGTGCAGTGCCGTCAGCCTGTTGAGTGCCATGCGCGAGCGGCTGCGACCCGAAGCGGACTTCAGCGAAAGCGGAGGTATCTACCTGGACTCTGTTGACCCGGAGGATCCAGAGGCACTGATCGCCTATGCGGCACTGGGTCGCATCTGCCAGGAGCCAGCAGGACGACGCACCGATGAGGGGCAGGCCCTTGCCAGGCGGCTTGCCCGGATCGCATCCAGCTTCATCGTCGGGGGAAAGCTTGAGCCCGGTCGCTACGTCCTGACCGCGGCCACGGATGGCTCCCGGGATGATGAGGTGGTCGCAGTGTCACCGGAACACCTTGCACTGCTGCGGAGCATGAACACCCGCACGCTGGGGAGGGCAGTGATGCTGATGGACAGCAAGCGTCCCTACGGTGATATGCATTACTTCTACATCGACATGGCCCGCGCGCTGGGGGAGCCGGTTCCGCTGGACGCGAATGGTAATGCGACGTTCGCGCCGGAGGTGATTGCCCGGTACGACGAACTGCATGGACAGATGCTTGATGTGGTCCGTGTCTTCTGGCGCTTTGCGGAGCCGGCGCAGTCTACGTCCTGAGCGGGGACGGAGGCCTGCGCCCCCGTCCTCCCGCCTGAGTTCAATGCAGCGGCACGCCTTACAGCGCGCTGCCGCCGAACTTGTGCGTGTACTGCAGATTGATCGTGCGGCCCACGCTGTCGAACCAGGAGACGTCGTAGTAGGGGTACGCCGTGTATGTGGCGTCCTTCGGCGGCATCTTGTTGAACACGTTGACCACAGACAGAGACAGGCGCGAGTGGTCGTCGAAGCGATACTGCACCGACGCGTTGTAGCGGTACGTGGCCCTGATGTACGGGCTGTCGCCGCTGTCCCGGTCGAACACCTGGTCGTAGCTGTCCGAGGTGGGCAGCTTGCCCAGTCGCGACCCGTACACGGTGGCCGACCACGCATCTTTTTCCCACGTCACACTGACGCTGCTCTTGGTGCGTGGGATGTCGAAGCCGCTGTTCACCGCGAACTGGTCCTCGATCGCATCGCCGGTGTAGCGCTGGAAATCGTGCTTCTTCACCCAGGTGTGGCTGCCGTTGACGATGAAGTCACCGACACCGGTCTGCAGGCGGTAGCGCAGGCCCGCATCGATGCCCGAGGTCGACTCGCGTGCCACGTTGATCGGATTTACATGCACCCCGTACAGGCGACCGTCGGCGGTCCGGGTCACCCGCGCCAGCGCGTCCACGCAGGTCGGTGAAGTGATCTCGGCGTCGCCCAGGCGGCAGTTCGCTTCACTGGCCAGGATCGTGCGCACGTCCATGTCCTGCACCTGCCTGCGCATGTCGATATCGAACCAATCCACCGAAAGGTCCAGCCCTGCGGCCGGCGACCAGACGAAGCCTGCGCTCCACGAGGTGCTGGTCTCCGGGTCCAGCCCGCGGTTGCCGCTGCGGCTGCGGATGACGTTGCGCTCGTAGTCCGAGCAGTCATCGGCCTGGTCGGCGCGGCAGCTGTACAGGTCCTCGGCGCTGGTTTCGTCGTTGCCGGGGCCGGCAAACACGTAGTGCAGGTCCGGGGCGCGGAAGGCCGTGCCGTACGAGCCGCGCACCAGCAGGCTCTCGACCGGGCGCCACTCAAGGCCGCCGCTCCAGGTCGCCTTGCCGATCGTGTGGCCGGAGTAGCGGTACTGGTCATAGCGACCGGCCACGCTCAGGTTGACCGTCTCGTGCAGCGGCATGCGCAGCTCGGCGGCCGTTGCCCAGCGGTTGCGCGAACCCTTGCCGTCGGAATCCTTCCAGCTGTAGTAGTAGTACTGGGTCGCCAGCGGATCGGGATTCAGCGCGTAGGCCTGCTGGCCCACTTCCACGGTCGCGGCAAAACCGGCATCGCCGCCGGGCAGGGCGAACAGCGAGCCGTTGGTCAGGGTGAGGGCGGCCGTCTCGGTGCGGGACTTGGGAGTATAGGTGGTGCGTGCGGCGATCGCGTCGTACTCGGCGCGGGTCAGCGGTCGGTACAGCCGCGACGGGTCGGCGTTGTAGATCGGGAAGCCGTCATCGTCCTCGCCCAGCTGCGGGCCCAGGAACAGGTCGTTGGCCCTGCCGGCGATGATCTGCGGCCAGCTGATCCGCGACTGGTACTGCGAATGGCTCAACGCCGCTTCGTAATCCCAGTTGCCGGCCAGGTTGCCCTTGAAGCCGGTGGTCACGCTGAAGGTCTTCTGCGTGCTGCGCACCATCGCGTTGCGCAGGCCACCCATTTCCTCGGGCGAGAACTGACGCTGCCAGAACTCGATTTCGCCGGTGGCTTCGTTGCTGAAGTAGCCCGACTCGTCGCCGTCGGCGGCCATCCGGCCCCACGACGTCACGTCGCGCATCAGCGCCAGCGTGTGGTAACCCATCTGCACGTCGGCGAACCACTGCTGGCCGTTGTCGAAGTCATAGCTCAGCGAGGCATGACCGTTGGCGCCGCGGCGCTTGCTGAGGATGGTGCCGTAGCCGATCGACGCGTCGCTGCCGCAGTAGTAGCCGTAGCGGGGGCGGAAGGCATGGTAGGTGCTGCCCTGGTTCTGTCCGCTCAGGGCATCGCAGGTGGCCGCGCCCGGGTCCAGGTAGTCATCGTTGTAGTCGGTGCGCAGGTAGGCACGGCGGGCGATGCGCGAGCCCTCGGTCGGCCCGTCCTGGGTAGAATCCTGGATGTCGCGCTCATAGGCCCACAGCGGCGTCTGCGACTGCAGCTCCACGCTGTACACCGCATTGAAGCGGCCCGCGCTGAACCCGCTGGACAGGCTCATGTCGAAGGAATCGCCACCGCCCTCGCTGGTGGTACCCATGCGCACGTCGACCGTGGTGCCGTCGGCCTTCTTCTTGAGGATGAAGTTGACCACGCCGGCGATCGCGTCCGACCCATAGATGGCCGAGGCGCTGCCGGTCAGCACTTCGATGCGGTCGATCATGCCCAGCGGAATGTTGGACACGTCGGTGAAGTTGCTGCGGCCCTGGAACGGCATCGGGAAATCGGCGATGCGGCGGCCGTTGACCAGCACCAGGGTGTGGTTGGGCCCCAGCCCGCGCAGGTCGACCTGCTGTGCACCCGGCGAGAAGTCGGCGCCGCTGGAGGATTGCTGGCTCTGCGTCTCGCCACCGTTCTGGGTCATTGCCCGCAGCACGTCGGGCACGGTGGTGAAGCCGCTGGAACGGATCTGTTCGGCGTCGATCACCGTGATCGGGGCAGGGCCCTCGACCTGGGCGCGCGGAATGCGTGAGCCGGTGACCTGCACCGCATCGAGCTGCCGTACCGGAGAGGAGGCTGGAGCCTGGGCCGCCGCAGAAGCAGCAAGCCCCATCAACGCCAGCTGGATCGACCACGCCATCGCCTGTCTACGCATGAGAAGTTCCCGGAAGTAATGCCGGCCCGCAGAGGAGGGGCCCATCCCCCATTCAGATTTCCGCAATGGGCGCCGGCATTTAACGCCTTTTTCATGCCCTTGACTACTGATGCCCCATCTGGCAGAGAGTGAAAACGCTTGCAGGTCGTTTCTGTTCAGGGAGATCAAGATGCGACGGTTCCATCGAAGGCTGCGCCACGTGCTTGCCGGCCTGGCAGTGCTGGTTCTCCTGGGCTCGCCGCTGGCCGCGTCCGCGCAGGACCTGCAGGGGCCGGGATTCGCCTATTACGAGACCGGCGATCTCGATGCCCCGCGACCGGGGCCGAGGGCGCCGGCGATGATGCTGATGGGCGGTGGAGAGTGGGTGCCGGAGGCGTTCCAGTGGTGGTTGAAGCAGGCCGGCAATGGTCGCGTGCTGATCCTGCGCGCCTCCGGTAGCGACGATCTGCAGGAGCGCCTGCACCATGACATCGGCGGCACCACCGCCGTGCAGACCCTGGTGTTCGACAGCCGTCGTGGCGCCGACGACCCGGCCGTATTGCGGGTGGTAGCCGCGGCCGATGCCATCTTCATCGCCGGCGGTGACCAGTCGCGCTACATCCGCTTCTGGAAGGGGACCGCACTCAACCGCGCGCTCAATGCCCACGTCCGTGCCGGCAAACCGATCGCCGGCACCAGTGCCGGATTGGCGATCCTCGGTGGCTATGCCTACGGCGCGCTTGACGGTGGCAGCGTCACCTCCGCCGCCGCGCTGGCCGACCCGATGGGCAGCGCGGTGACGATGGACAGTGGCTTCCTGCAGATGCCCTATCTGCAGCGGGTGGTCACCGACACGCACTTCGACCGGCGTGATCGTCTCGGTCGCCTGATCGTGTTCGTCGCCCGTGCCGCGCAGGACAGTGGCGACCCGGACATGATCGGCATCGGCGTGGACGAAGACACCGCGCTGTGCGTGGAGCCTGACGGACGCGCGCAGGTCTACAGCGCCGATGGTCATGGCAGGGTCTGGGTGGTCCGCCCGGGCCGTGGCGCGGACCGGCTGACCCGGGGCGAACCGCTGCGTTTCCACGCTGTGCCGGTTACCGTGGTGGCAAGCGGTGGCCGCATGCGGCTGGACGACTTCCAGGCCGACGCCGACTATCACGCAGCGGTCGATGTTGACGGTGGCCGGATTGAACTGATCCGTCGCTGACCGCTGCTGCCGGCCGCGCGCCGGCGCTTCCCTTCAGGCATCTCGTCGAGCCTGCTCGATGCCATCGCTTCCATTTCCGGAGATATCGATGAAGCTTCATCTGGCGCTGTCTGCGCTGCTGTCCCTGCCGTTGCTCGCCCATGCTGCGCCGGATGCGTCGCCCCTGCTGGTCATCCATGGCGGTGCCGGCGTCGAGCGCAAGGATCTGTCCGCCGCCGAGGAGAAGGCGGCACGTGCGGCACTTCGTGCGGCGCTGCTGAAGGGACATGCCGAGCTGGCAGCCGGTCGCCCTGCACTGGCGGCGGTCACCGCAGCGATCACCGTTCTCGAGGACGATCCCACGTTCAATGCCGGCAAAGGCGCGGTGTTCACCCACGACGGGCGCAACGAGCTGGACGCGGCCGTGATGGATGGCGCCACCCAGGCGGCCGGCGCGGTGGCCGGCGTGCAGCGCGTACGCAACCCGATCCTGCTGGCAACGGCCGTGATGCAGGAATCGAAACACGTGATGATGGTCGGGCAGGGCGCCGAGGCGTTCGCGGTCGAGCAGGGCATGACCCTGGTCGATCCTTCGTACTTCCGTACCGACAAGCGCTGGCAGCAGCTGCAGCGCGCGCTGAAGGAGGAGGCCGGCGGCCAGGCCCACGCCGACCTGGAGACGGCCCGGCACTTCGGCACGGTCGGTGCGGTTGCGCTGGATGCGCAGGGGCGCCTGGCAGCGGGGACCTCCACCGGAGGAATGACCAACAAGCGCTACGGGCGCGTCGGCGATTCGCCGATCATCGGCGCCGGCACCTGGGCCGATGCACGCTGTGCGGTGTCGGGAACCGGGTGGGGCGAGTACTACATCCGCACCGCTGCCGCGCACGAGATCTGTGCGCGTATCCGCTACCAGGGCCAGTCGCCGGCGGAGGCGGGCAGGGGCGTCATCAACGAGGCGATTCCGCAGATGGGTGGGGATGGCGGTGCGATCGTGCTCTCCGCTGATGGAAAAGCGGCCACGCCTTTCAACACCCAGGGCATGTACCGCGGCTGGATCGGTGCCGACGGCGTTCCGCATGTGGCGATCTTCGCCGACGAGGCCCTGCCACTGCCCGGGCAATAGGCTTGCGTATCAAAGGGTTTGCGACGCATGTGAAAAAAAGTGAAAAAAAGCGTTGACAGGCCCCCGCTTCATCTCCAGAATTGCGGGCTCACCACCACACACCGCAACGCTTCGGCGGCACGGAATGGGGTTGAAACGGAGGGATACCCAAGCGGCCAACGGGGGCAGACTGTAAATCTGCTGGCTTACGCCTTCGGTGGTTCGAATCCACCTCCCTCCACCAGCTTCACGTTGTGGCACTTCCCGGTGCGGGAGTAGTTCAATGGTAGAACCTCAGCCTTCCAAGCTGATGGTGCGGGTTCGATTCCCGTCTCCCGCTCCATTGAATGAACTTTGAATATTATCGAGTTCATGCCATAATGCAAAACTCGCTCACGTAGCTCAGTCGGTAGAGCACTTCCTTGGTAAGGAAGAGGTCGAAGGTTCGATTCCTTTCGTGAGCACCATCTTCAGCACCACACCAGACGAATTCGAGATAAGCAGCCATGGCCAAGGGTAAGTTCGAGCGCACCAAGCCGCACGTCAACGTCGGCACCATCGGTCACGTCGACCACGGCAAGACCACGCTGACCGCCGCGCTGACCAAGATCGGCGCCGAGCGCTTCGGTGGCGAGTTCAAGGCGTATGACGCCATCGACGCCGCACCGGAAGAAAAGGCTCGTGGCATCACGATCTCGACCGCGCACGTCGAATACGAATCCCCGACCCGTCACTACGCCCACGTTGACTGCCCGGGCCACGCTGACTACGTCAAGAACATGATCACCGGTGCTGCCCAGATGGACGGCGCGATCCTGGTGTGCTCGGCCGCTGACGGCCCGATGCCGCAGACCCGCGAGCACATCCTGCTGTCGCGTCAGGTCGGCGTGCCGTACATCGTGGTGTTCCTGAACAAGGCTGACATGGTCGACGACGCCGAGCTGCTCGAGCTGGTCGAAATGGAAGTGCGCGAACTGCTGAGCAAGTACGAGTTCCCGGGCGACGACACCCCGATCATCTCGGGTTCGGCCCGCCTGGCGCTGGAAGGCGACCAGAGCGAGATCGGCGTGCCGGCGATCCTGAAGCTGGTTGACGCGCTGGACACCTGGATTCCGGAGCCGGAGCGTGCGATCGACAAGCCGTTCCTGATGCCGGTGGAAGACGTGTTCTCGATCTCGGGCCGCGGCACCGTGGTGACCGGTCGTATCGAGCGCGGCGTGATCAAGGTCGGTGACGAAATCGAAATCGTCGGTATCCGTCCGACCCAGAAGACCACCGTGACCGGCGTGGAAATGTTCCGCAAGCTGCTGGACCAGGGCCAGGCAGGCGACAACGCCGGTCTGCTGCTGCGCGGCACCAAGCGTGACGATGTCGAGCGCGGCCAGGTTCTGGCCAAGCCGGGTTCGATCACCCCGCACACCGAGTTCGAAGGCGAAGTGTACGTGCTGTCGAAGGACGAGGGCGGCCGTCACACCCCGTTCTTCAACGGCTACCGCCCGCAGTTCTACTTCCGCACCACCGACATCACCGGCGCTGCCAAGCTGCCGGAAGGCGTGGAAATGGTGATGCCGGGTGACAACGTCAAGATGACCGTGACCCTGATCAACCCGGTCGCGATGGACGAAGGCCTGCGCTTCGCCATCCGCGAAGGTGGCCGTACCGTCGGCGCCGGCGTGGTCTCGAAGATCATCAAGTAAGCCTGCAGTACCGGCGGTTGCATAGCGCTGCCGGTCGCGCGAGTGGCGGGCCGGGAACCTCGGTCCGCCTTCGCCGTCTAAGGGAAGGCAAGTTTCAAAACGTACGCCAGTAGCTCAATTGGCAGAGCAGCGGTCTCCAAAACCGCAGGTTGGGGGTTCGAGTCCCTCCTGGCGTGCCATCTGCCCACCTTATCCAGCGGCCCTTGCCGCTAAAGCAGACACACCGGATGAATAGCAAGATCGAACATTCCAAGGACACCTCCGCCAGCGGTGGAGATATCGTCAAGTACGTTGCCGCATCCCTGCTGGTGCTGGCGGGTCTGTTCGTCTGGTTCTGGTTCTCCGCCGACTCCGGTCGCGCCGCCCAGCTGGGCGCGTGGGCGGGTCAGCTGCGTGCGTTGGCGGTCGTGGTCGGTCTGGTTGGCGGTATCGGCGTGTTCATGCTGACCGGCAAGGGGCGCGACACCCGCGAATTCCTCTCCGAGTCGCGCTTCGAACTGCGCAAGGTGGTCTGGCCGACGCGCCAGGAAGCCGTTCGCATGACCTGGGTCGTGATTGTCGTGGTGCTCATCCTCAGCCTGCTGCTGGGTGGCTTCGACTTCCTGATCCAGAAACTGACTCAGTGGTTCCTGAGCCGCTAAGGAGAATTGCATGAAGCGTTGGTACGTCGTTCACGCCTATTCGGGCTTCGAGAAGTCGGTGGCGCAGGCTCTGCGTGATCGCATCGTCCGTGATGGCATGGAAGAGCGCTTCGGCGACGTCCTGGTTCCGACCGAGGAAGTGATCGAGATGCGCGCCGGCCAGAAGCGCCGGTCCGAGCGCAAGTTCTTCCCGGGTTACGTGCTGGTCCAGATCGAGACCCACGAAGAAGCCGGTATTCCGCGCATCGACAACGAAAGCTGGCACCTGGTCAAGGAAACCCCGCGCGTGATGGGCTTCATCGGCGGTACCGCCGATCGTCCGCTGCCGATCGGCGATTCCGAAGCCGAGTCCATCCTGAACCGCGTTCAGGAAGGTGTCGAGAAGCCGCGTCCGAAGGTGCTGTTCGAGCCGGGCCAGATGGTCCGCGTCACCGATGGTCCGTTCAACGATTTCAATGGCGTGGTCGAAGAAGTCAACTACGAGAAGAGCCGTCTGCGCGTCTCGGTGCTGATCTTCGGTCGTGCCACCCCGGTCGAGCTCGAGTTCGGCCAGGTCGAGAAGCAGACCGGCTGATGCCCGGTCATGCTGCCGGCCACGGGCTGGCAGCCTTCAGGTCGCCCTCCCTGTTCAGACAGGGCGCCCAGAATCTGATATAGTGCGCGGCTCCCCGCTGGGAAGCCAGCAGGACGAGGCCACCGAAAGGTGGCCTTCGGCATGATTTCAAAACGCGATGCCGGGACGCGTGATTCCCGGTCCGATGGGGAGCCTGTTGTCGAAAGGCGCTAGCACCCGGAGAGTACTCACATGGCAAAGAAAGTTGTCGGTTACATCAAGCTGCAGGTGAAGGCCGGTCAGGCCAACCCCTCGCCGCCGGTCGGTCCTGCGCTGGGTCAGCGCGGTCTGAACATCATGGAATTCTGCAAGGCGTTCAACGCTGCCACGCAGAAGCTCGAGCCGGGTCTGCCGGTTCCGGTGATCATCACGGCCTACTCGGACCGTACGTTCACCTTCATCACCAAGAGCACCCCGGCCACCACCCTGCTGAAGAAGGCCGCTGGCATCTCGTCGGGCTCCAAGCGCCCGAACACCGAGAAGGTCGGCAAGGTCACCCGTAAGCAGCTGGAAGAGATCGCCAAGGCGAAGGAACCGGATCTGACTGCCGCCGACCTGGACGCCGCCGTGCGTACCATCGCTGGCTCTGCCCGTTCCATGGGCCTCGTGGTGGAGGGTTAAGAAGATGGCACAGACCAAGCGTGAGAAGGCCATCAAGGCCGCCGTCGTTCCGGGCAAGGCTTACGCCTTCGAGGACGCGATCAACATCCTGAAGAGCGCCACCAAGGCCAAGTTCGTCGAGTCGATCGACGTTGCTGTGCGCCTGGGCGTCGACGCGAAGAAGTCCGACCAGCAGGTCCGTGGCTCCACCGTCCTGCCGGCCGGTACCGGCAAGTCGGTCCGCGTTGCCGTGTTCGCTCCGGCCGGTGCCAAGGCTGATGAAGCCCTGGCCGCTGGCGCCGAAGCCGTCGGCATGGATGACCTGGCCGAGAAGATGCAGGCCGGCGATCTGAACTACGACGTCGTCATCGCGACCCCGGACGCCATGCGCGTTGTCGGTAAGCTGGGCACCGTGCTGGGCCCGCGCGGCCTGATGCCGAACCCGAAGGTCGGCACCGTTTCCCCGAACCCGGGTGAAGCCGTGAAGAACGCCAAGTCGGGCCAGGTCCGTTACCGCACCGACAAGGCTGGCATCATCCACTGCACCATCGGCAAGGCCGACTTCGCCGAAGACGCGCTGAAGTCGAACCTGACCGCGCTGCTGCTGGACCTGATCAAGGCCAAGCCGGCCACCTCGAAGGGCACCTACCTGCAGAAGGTTTCGGTCAGCTCGACGATGGGCCCGGGCGTCACCGTCGACCAGTCGTCGCTGACCCTGAAGTAATTGTTTCAAGCGGTCACGGTACTTTCGGGTGCCGTGACCGTGACATTTGAAGGCATCGCAGGCAGCCCACCGCCTGCGGTAGCCGTCAAAGACCGCAGGCGCGGTCGTGGCAGGACCGGCGACGGGCACGGAAGCTCGATATGGCAGGGAGTCGCCGCCGGAACAGTCATGAACGCTTAATCGATTCCCCGGAATCACCCTGCGTAGATGGTGCCCTTCTGGAGTTTTTCTGGTTCACGCACGTCTGGGTTTCCCAGGTTGGCCCACTCCAGGTCTAGAACGGCCCACCCCCCGGAACATCATCCTGGTGTTCCCGGCGTCCAGGACGGATGCCGCACAGGACCGCACACGGCAGGAGCCGTAAGCGGAGTTCAATTGGAGGAGTGCAATGGCTCTCAATCTGTCCCAGAAGCAAGAAGTAGTCGCCGAGCTGGCAGACGTCGCCGCCAAGGCCCACTCCTTGATCGCAGCCGAATACGCTGGCACCACGGTCGCCCAGATGACCGCGATGCGCAAGCAGGCTCGTGAAACCGGTGTTTTCTTGAAGGTTGTCAAGAACACCCTGGCTTCGCGCGCCGTTGAAGGCACCGAGTTCGCCGTGGCCCAGGACCAGATGGTTGGTCCGCTGCTGTACGCGTTCTCGCTCGAGGAGCCCGGCGCTGCCGGTCGCCTGATCAAGGAAGCCGCCAAGGGCAACGACAAGCTGAAGGCTAAGGTCGTCGCCATCGGTGGCGAAGTGTTCCCGGCAAGCCACGTCGACGTGCTGGCCTCGCTGCCGACCCGCGATCAGGCCCTGGCCATGCTGGCCCGCGTCCTGACCGAGCCGGTCACGATGTTCGCCCGCGCCATCAAGGCTGTTGGCGAGAAGCAGGGTGGTGGCGAAACCGCCGCTGCCGAGCCGGCCGCCGAGACCGCCTGAGTTTCGACTTACCGTGGTTCCTGACGGAACCTCAACCCAGAAAATCATCCAAAGGTATTAATCATGTCCCTTACCAACGAACAGATCGTCGACGCCATCGCCGAGAAGTCCCTGATGGAAGTGATGGAGCTGGTCAAGGCCATCGAAGAGAAGTTCGGCGTCTCCGCCGCTGCTCCGGTTGCCGTGGCTGCTGCCGCTGGCCCGGCCGCTGCTGTTGAAGAGCAGACCGAGTTCACCGTCACCCTGAAGTCGGCCGGCGAGAAGAAGGTCGAAGTCATCAAGGCCGTCCGCGCCATCACCGGCCTGGGCCTGAAGGAAGCGAAGGACCTGGCCGAAGCCGGTGGCGTCCTGAAGGAAGGCGCTTCGAAGGACGACGCCGAGAAGATGAAGAAGGACCTGGAAGCTGCTGGCGCGACTGTCGAAGTCAAGTAAGCACTTCCTTTGCATCGTCATCGATTCTCGGCGATGCAGCCAAGGCTGGGGGCGTAAGCCCCCGGCCTTTGGTCGTTGTTGCAGGCCCGCGTACTGCGCGGGTGGAATCAGGCGGTAGAAAGCCCAACACGGGCTGCGGTCAAATCCCGGCACGCCCGCGCATCGCGCGGCAGCAGGGAAGTAGATGCAGACGAGTTGGCAGTTGGAAGTAGCGGGAGAAGGCGTGCTGGTGCCGGCAATACCAGCGACTTCCAACTGACAATTTCAAAGTTCCCTTCAGGGTCGTGGACGCACGGCCCGCACAACAAGGTGGAAGACCTCATGACGTCCTATTCGTTCACCGAAAAGAAGCGTATCCGCAAGGATTTCGGCAAGCAGCGCTCGATTCTCGAAGTGCCGTTCCTGCTGGCGATCCAGGTGGATTCCTACCGTGATTTCCTGCAGGAGAACATCGATCCGGCCAAGCGTGCCGATCATGGCCTGCACGCCGCGCTGAAGTCGGTCTTCCCGATCGCCAGCTACAGCGGCAATGCCGCCCTGGAGTACGTCGGCTACAAGCTGGGCGAGCCGGTCTTCGACGAACGTGAATGCCGCCAGCGCGGCATGAGCTACGGCGCCCCGCTGCGCGTGACCGTGCGCCTGGTGATCTACGACCGCGAGTCGTCGACCAAGGCCATCAAGTACGTGAAGGAGCAGGAGGTCTATCTGGGCGAAATCCCGCTGATGACCGAGAACGGCACCTTCATCGTCAACGGCACCGAGCGCGTCATCGTCTCGCAGCTGCACCGCTCGCCGGGCGTGTTCTTCGACCACGACCGCGGCAAGACCCACAGCTCGGGCAAGCTGCTGTACAGCGCCCGCATCATTCCCTACCGCGGCTCCTGGCTGGACTTCGAGTTCGACCCGAAGGACGCGCTGTTCACCCGTATCGACCGCCGCCGCAAGCTGCCGGTGTCGATCCTGCTGCGCGCGCTTGGCTACAGCAACGAAGAGATGCTGGCCGAGTTCTTCGAGATCAACACCTTCCACATCAACCCGGATGAAGGCGTCCAGCTGGAGCTGGTGCCGGAGCGCCTGCGTGGCGAAACCCTGGGCTTCGACCTCGCCGACGGCGACAAGGTCATCGTGGAAGCCGGCAAGCGCATCACCGCGCGCCACATCAAGCAGCTGGAAGCCTCGGGCATTGCGGCCCTGGCCGTGCCGGACGACTACCTGGTCGGCCGCATCCTGTCGCACGACGTGGTCGATGCCTCGACCGGCGAACTGCTGGCCCAGGCCAATGACGAAATCAGCGAAGAGCAGCTGCAGAACTTCCGCAAGGCAGGCGTCGATGCGGTCGGTACCCTGTGGGTGAACGACCTGGATCGTGGTCCGTACCTGTCCAACACCCTGCGCATCGATCCGACCAAGACCCAGCTGGAAGCACTGGTCGAGATCTACCGCATGATGCGTCCGGGCGAGCCGCCGACCAAGGACGCCGCGCAGAACCTGTTCCACAACCTGTTCTTCACCTTCGAGCGCTACGACCTGTCCGCGGTCGGCCGCATGAAGTTCAACCGTCGCGTGGGCCGCAAGGAAACCACCGGCGAAGCCGTGCTGTACGACAGCAAGTACTTCGGTGAGCGCAACGACGAAGAGTCCAAGCGCCTGGTCGCTGCCCATGGCGACAGCTCCGACATCCTGGACGTGATCAAGGTCCTGACCGAGATCCGCAATGGTCGCGGCGTGGTCGACGACATCGATCACCTGGGCAACCGTCGCGTGCGTTCGGTCGGTGAAATGGCCGAGAACGTGTTCCGCGTCGGCCTGGTCCGCGTCGAGCGCGCGGTCAAGGAACGCCTGTCGATGGCCGAGTCCGAAGGCCTGACGCCGCAGGAACTGATCAACGCCAAGCCGGTCGCTGCCGCCATCAAGGAGTTCTTCGGCTCCTCGCAGCTGTCGCAGTTCATGGATCAGAACAACCCGCTGTCGGAAGTGACCCACAAGCGTCGCGTCTCGGCCCTGGGCCCAGGCGGCCTGACCCGTGAGCGCGCCGGCTTCGAAGTGCGCGACGTGCACCCGACCCACTACGGCCGCGTCTGCACCATCGAAACGCCGGAAGGCCCGAACATCGGCCTGATCAACTCGCTGGCCGTGTACGCCCGCACCAACCAGTACGGTTTCCTCGAGACCCCGTACCGCAAGGTCGTGGACGGCAAGGTCTCCGACGAGATCGAGTTCCTGTCGGCGATCGAGGAAAACGAGTACGTCATCGCCCAGGCCAACGCCCTGACCGATGCCAAGAGCATGCTGACCGAGCAGTTCGTGCCGTGCCGCTACCAGGGCGAGTCGCTGCTGAAGCCGCCGGCGGAGGTCCACTTCATGGACGTCTCGCCGATGCAGACCGTGTCGATCGCGGCCGCGCTGGTGCCGTTCCTGGAGCACGATGACGCCAACCGCGCACTGATGGGCGCGAACATGCAGCGTCAGGCCGTGCCGACCCTGCGTTCGCAGAAGCCGCTGGTCGGCACCGGCATCGAGCGCGCCGTGGCGCGTGACTCCGGTGTGACCGTGAACGCCCGTCGTGGTGGTGAGATCGTGCAGATCGACGCCGCCCGCATCGTGGTCAAGGTGTTCGAGGAAGAGATCGTCGGTGCCACCGACGCCGGCGTCGACATCTACAACCTGGTCAAGTACACCCGTTCCAACCAGAACACCTGCATCAACCAGCGTCCGCTGGTCCAGGTGGGTGACGTCATCGCCCGCGGCGACGTGCTGGCCGACGGTCCGTCCACCGACATCGGCGAACTGGCCCTGGGCCAGAACATGCTGATCGCGTTCATGCCGTGGAACGGCTACAACTTCGAAGACTCCATCCTGCTCTCCGAGCGCGTGGTGGAAGAGGATCGCTACACCACGATCCACATCGAAGAGCTGACCTGCGTCGCGCGCGACACCAAGCTGGGGCCGGAGGAAATCTCCGCCGACATCCCGAACGTCTCCGAGCAGGCGCTGAACCGCCTGGACGAGAGCGGCGTGGTGTACATCGGTGCGGAAGTCCGCGCCGGCGACATCCTGGTCGGCAAGGTCACGCCGAAGGGCGAAAGCCAGCTGACCCCGGAAGAGAAGCTGCTGCGCGCGATCTTCGGCGAGAAGGCTTCGGACGTTAAGGACAGCTCGCTGCGCGTTCCGCCGGGCATGGACGGCACCGTCATCGACGTGCAGGTCTTCACCCGCGACGGCATCGAGAAGGACAAGCGTGCGCGCCAGATCGAAGAGTCGGAAATCAAGCGCGTCAAGAAGGACTTCGACGACCAGTTCCGCATCCTGGAAGCCGCCATCTACATGCGTCTGCGTTCGCAGATCGTCGGCAAGGTGGTCAACGGTGGTGCCGGCCTGAAGAAGGGTGACGTCATCACCGACGCGTACCTGGACGGCCTGAAGAAGGCTGACTGGTTCGTGCTGCGCATGAAGGACGAGGACGCTTCGGAAGCCATCGAGCGCGCCCAGAAGCAGATCCAGGCGCACGAGAAGGAATTCGAGCGTCGCTTCGCCGACAAGCGCGGCAAGATCACCGCAGGCGACGACCTGGCTCCGGGCGTGCTGAAGATGGTCAAGGTGTTCCTGGCCGTGAAGCGCCGCATCCAGCCGGGCGACAAGATGGCGGGTCGCCACGGCAACAAGGGTGTGGTGTCCAACGTGGTGCCGGTCGAGGACATGCCGTACATGGCCTCGGGCGAAACCGTGGACATCGTGCTGAACCCGCTGGGCGTGCCGTCGCGTATGAACATCGGCCAGATCCTGGAAGTGCACCTGGGCTGGGCCGCCAAGGGCCTGGGCCGCAAGATCCAGGCGATGCTGGAAGCCCAGGCGGCCGTTGCCGACCTGCGCCGGTTCCTGGACGACATCTACAACCACGATGACACCAACGTGGCCAACCGTGTCGACCTGTCGCAGTTCAGCGACGAGGAGCTGCTGCGCCTGGCCCGTAACCTCACCGACGGCGTGCCGATGGCCACCCCGGTGTTCGACGGTGCCACCGAAGCGGAAATCAAGCGCATGCTGGAACTGGCCGATCTGCCGAGCAGTGGCCAGACCCAGCTGTACGACGGCCGCACCGGTGAAGCGTTCGATCGCCACACCACCGTGGGTTACATGCACTACCTGAAGCTGAACCACCTGGTCGACGACAAGATGCACGCGCGTTCGACCGGTCCGTACTCGCTCGTCACCCAGCAGCCGCTGGGCGGCAAGGCGCAGTTCGGTGGCCAGCGCTTCGGTGAAATGGAAGTCTGGGCGCTGGAAGCCTACGGCGCGGCCTACACCCTGCAGGAAATGCTGACGGTGAAGTCCGATGACGTGCAGGGCCGCAACCAGATGTACAAGAACATCGTCGACGGTGAGCACGAGATGGTCGCGGGCATGCCGGAATCCTTCAACGTGCTCGTGAAGGAAATCCGCTCGCTGGCCATCAACATGGAACTGGAAGACAACTGATCCATGCCGGCGCGGCGGCTCTCTCCGCCGCGCCGCTGGCAGTGACCTGAAAGCCCATCGACACAGCATTCCTCCTTCTGGAGAACACCATGAAAGACCTGCTCAATCTCTTCAACCAGCAGCGCCAGACGCTGG
Source organism: Stenotrophomonas sp. STEN147 (assembly GCF_056757995.1). NCBI lineage: Bacteria > Pseudomonadati > Pseudomonadota > Gammaproteobacteria > Lysobacterales > Lysobacteraceae > Stenotrophomonas > Stenotrophomonas sp. STEN147. The sequence goes on along the minus strand of NZ_JBRRCG010000016.1, from coordinate 36,596 downwards.
ACTTCGACGCGATCAAGATCGCGCTGGCTTCGCCGGACCTGATCCGCTCGTGGTCCTTCGGCGAAGTGAAGAAGCCGGAAACCATCAACTACCGTACCTTCAAGCCGGAACGCGACGGCCTGTTCTGCGCCGCCATCTTCGGCCCGGTCAAGGACTACGAGTGCCTGTGCGGCAAGTACAAGCGCATGAAGCACCGCGGCGTGGTCTGCGAGAAGTGCGGCACTGAAGTGACCCTGGCCAAGGTGCGCCGCGAGCGCATGGGCCACATCGACCTGGCCTCGCCGGTCGCGCACATCTGGTTCCTCAAGTCGCTGCCGTCGCGCATCGGCCTGATGCTGGACATGACCCTGCGCGACATCGAGCGCGTGCTGTACTTCGAAGCCTACGTGGTGACCGAGCCGGGCCTGACCGCCCTGGAGCGCCGCCAGCTGCTGACCGAAGAACAGTACCTGCAGGCCCGCCAGGAGCACGGTGACGACTTCGACGCCGCCATGGGCGCCGAGGCCGTGTACGAACTGCTGCGCACGATCGACCTGCAGTCGGAGATGACCCGCCTGCGCGAGGAGATCGCCGCGACCGGTTCGGAAACCAAGCTGAAGCGACTGACCAAGCGCATCAAGCTGATCGAAGCCTTCCTGGAGTCGGGCAACCGTCCGGAATGGATGGTGATGACCGTGCTGCCGGTGCTGCCGCCGGACCTGCGTCCGCTGGTGCCGCTGGACGGTGGCCGCTTCGCGACCTCCGACCTGAACGACCTGTACCGCCGCGTCATCAACCGCAACAACCGCCTGCGCCGCCTGCTCGAACTGAGCGCGCCGGACATCATCGTGCGCAATGAAAAGCGCATGCTGCAGGAATCGGTCGATGCGCTGCTGGACAACGGCCGCCGTGGCCGTGCCATCACCGGCACCAACAAGCGTCCGCTGAAGTCGCTGGCCGACATGATCAAGGGCAAGCAGGGTCGCTTCCGTCAGAACCTGCTGGGCAAGCGCGTGGACTACTCGGGCCGTTCGGTCATCGTGGTCGGTCCGTACCTGCGCCTGCACCAGTGCGGCCTGCCGAAGAAGATGGCACTGGAACTGTTCAAGCCGTTCGTGTTCGCCAAGCTGCAGCGTCGTGGCCTGGCCACCACCATCAAGGCCGCCAAGAAGCTGGTCGAGCGCGAAGAAGCCGAAGTCTGGGACATCCTGGAAGAGGTCATCCGCGAGCATCCGGTGATGCTGAACCGCGCGCCGACCCTGCACCGTCTGGGCATCCAGGCGTTCGAGCCGGTGCTGATCGAAGGCAAGGCCATCCAGCTGCATCCGCTGGTCTGCACCGCGTTCAACGCCGACTTCGACGGTGACCAGATGGCCGTCCACGTGCCGCTCTCGCTGGAAGCCCAGCTGGAAGCGCGTGCGCTGATGATGTCGACCAACAACATCCTGTCGCCGGCCAACGGCGAGCCGATCATCGTGCCGTCGCAGGACGTCGTGCTGGGTCTGTACTACATGACCCGCTCGCTGGAAAACAAGAAGGGCGAGGGCATGGCCTTCGCCAACATCGCCGAAGTCAAGCGCGCCTACGACAACCGCGTAGTGGAACTGCACGCCAAGGTCAAGGTCCGCATCACCGAAGTGGTGACCGACGAGGAAGGCAACAAGCAGAACAAGACCTCGATCGTGGATACCACGATCGGTCGCGCCCTGCTGGCTGAAATCCTGCCGGAAGGCCTGCCGTTCGCGCTGGCCAACACCGAGCTGACCAAGAAGAACATCTCGCGCCTGATCAACTCCAGCTACCGTCAGCTGGGTCTGAAGGACACGGTCGTGTTCGCCGACAAGCTGATGTACACCGGCTTCGCCTACGCAACCCGCGCCGGCGTGTCGATCGGTATCGACGACATGCTGATCCCGGACGAAAAGCGCGGCATCCTCACCGAGGCCGAAGCCGAAGTGCTGGAAATCCAGGAGCAGTACCAGTCGGGTCTGGTCACCGCTGGCGAGCGCTACAACAAGGTGGTCGACATCTGGTCGCGCACCAACGAGCGCATCGCCAAGGCGATGATGGACACCATCGGTACCGAGAAGGTCGTCAATGCCAAGGGTGAGACCATCGATCAGAAGTCGATGAACTCGCTGTACATCATGGCCGACTCCGGTGCACGAGGCAGCCAGGCGCAGATCCGTCAGCTGGCCGGCATGCGCGGCCTGATGGCCCGCCCGGACGGCTCGATCATCGAGACGCCCATCAAGGCGAACTTCCGCGAAGGCCTGAACGTGCAGGAGTACTTCAACTCCACCCACGGTGCCCGTAAGGGTCTGGCCGATACCGCGCTGAAGACCGCGAACTCGGGTTACCTGACCCGTCGACTGGTCGACGTGGCGCAGGACGTGGTGATCACCGAGGTGGATTGCGGTACCACCGAAGGCCTGATCATGACCCCGATCGTGGAAGGCGGCGACGTGGTCGAGCCGCTGAAGGACCGCGTGCTGGGTCGCGTGGTTGCCGAGGACGTGTTCCTGCCGGGCAACGACGAAGATCCGATCGTCACCCGCAACACCCTGCTGGACGAGCAGTGGGTCGCCAAGCTGGAAGATGCCGGCGTGCAGAGCATCAAGGTGCGTTCGACGATTTCGTGCGAATCGGCCTTCGGTGTCTGCGCTCGCTGCTACGGCCGCGATCTGGCCCGTGGCCATCTGGTCAACATCGGTGAAGCGGTCGGCGTCATCGCCGCCCAGTCCATCGGTGAGCCGGGTACCCAGCTGACCATGCGTACCTTCCACATCGGTGGTGCGGCGTCGCGAGCTGCTGCGGTCGACAACATCACCGTCAAGACCACCGGCTCGGTCAAGTTCAGCAACCTCAAGTCGGTCGAGCATGCCAACGGCTCGCTGGTGGCAGTGTCGCGCTCGGGCGAAATCTCGGTGCTCGATGCCCACGGCCGTGAGCGTGAGCGTTACAAGCTGCCGTACGGCGCGACCATCACGTCCAAGGACGGCGATGCGATCAAGGCTGGCCAGACCGTGGCCAACTGGGATCCGCATAACCACCCGATCGTGTCGGAAGTGGCCGGCTTCATCCGCTTCATCGACTTCGTCGACGGCATCACCGTCATCGAGAAGACCGACGAGCTGACCGGCCTGGCCTCGCGCGAAATCACCGATCCGAAGCGTCGTGGTACCCAGGCCAAGGACCTGCGCCCGATCGTGCGCATCGTCGACGCCAAGGGCAACGACCTGTCGATCCCGGGCACCGATCTGCCGGCGCAGTACCTGCTGCCGCCGCGTTCGATCGTCAACCTGCAGGATGGCGCCCCGGTGGGCGTGGGCGACGTCGTCGCCAAGATCCCGCAGGAAGCCTCCAAGACCCGCGACATCACCGGTGGTCTGCCGCGCGTGGCCGACCTCTTCGAAGCGCGCAAGCCGAAGGATCCGGCGGTGCTGGCCGAGCGTTCGGGCATCATCAGCTTCGGCAAGGACACCAAGGGCAAGCAGCGCCTGATCATCAAGGACACCGATGGTTCGGAGCACGAAGAGCTGATTCCGAAGTACCGCCAGGTCATCGTGTTCGAAGGCGAGCATGTCACCAAGGGTGAAACCATCGTGGACGGCGAGCCGAGCCCGCAGGACATCCTGCGCCTGCTGGGTGTCGAGCCGCTGGCGGCCTACCTGGTCAAGGAAATCCAGGACGTGTACCGCCTGCAGGGCGTGAAGATCAACGACAAGCACATCGAGGTGATCACCCGCCAGATGCTGCGCAAGGTCGAGATCACCGATCAGGGCAGCAGCAAGTTCCTGAACGGCGAGCAGGTCGAACGCCAGCGCGTTATCGAGGAGAATGCCCGCCTGTCGACCCGCAACGAGCTGCCGGCGCGGTTCGATCCGGTCCTGCTGGGCATCACCAAGGCCTCGCTGGCCACCGAGTCGTTCATCTCGGCGGCGTCGTTCCAGGAGACCACCCGCGTGCTGACCGAAGCGGCCGTGCGCGGCACCTCGGACAACCTGCGCGGCCTGAAGGAAAACGTCATCGTCGGCCGTCTGATTCCGGCCGGTACCGGTCTGGCGTACCACAGCCAGCGCCGTCGTGGCGCGTCCGGCCTCACCGAGTCGGAGATGCAGACCCTGGCCGGCACCCCGGCGGCGGTCGAGGCTCCGGCAGTGGAAGCCGAGACCGAACAGGCTGCGGGCGAGGAATGAGGTGACCGGTCCGGCCGCAAGGCCGGACCCACCTTTGCGGTAACGCCCGGGGACATGCCCGGGCGGGCTTGAAGGGCAGGGCGGCGCAGGCCGTCCGACCTGGCTGTAGCGGCAGGCGGCTCCATCCGTGGAGGGCCGGTCGAACCTGAACGGGGTACATGGAGGCCCCCCAGTAACGTTCCGGGATCAGGGACGGGCTTGACAGGACGCGTTTGACGTCGTTCCTGGCAGGTTGCTACAATCGTCTGTCTCAGCAGGCCAGAATTTTGGCCTGCTTTAACATTTCCGCATCTCTGGCCGGATTTTCCGGCCACCAATCAGAAGAACCTACTGATGGCGACGATCAACCAGCTGGTCCGCAAGCCGCGGCAAGCGACCACCTACAAGAGTGCCTCGCCGGCGCTCGACAAGTGCCCGCAGCGCCGTGGCGTCTGCACCCGTGTCTACACCACCACTCCGAAGAAGCCGAACTCGGCCCTTCGCAAGGTTGCCAAGGTCCGCCTGACCAACCAGGAAGAAGTGATTTCCTACATCGGTGGTGAAGGCCACAACCTGCAGGAGCACTCCGTGGTCCTGATCCGCGGCGGTCGCGTCAAGGACCTGCCGGGTGTGCGTTACCACACCGTTCGTGGCTCGCTCGACGCCGCCGGCGTTGCCAAGCGTCGCCAGGCCCGTTCCAAGTACGGCGCCAAGCGTCCGAAGGCCTAAGGAGAGAGCACTATGTCGCGTAAGGGTAATACTCCGCAGCGTTCCGTCCTGCCCGATCCGAAGCACGGAAGCGAAACCATCGCCCGCTTCATCAACATGGTCATGCAGAGCGGCAAGAAGTCCGTCGCCGAAAAGATCGTGTACGGCGCCATGGACGTGATCACCGAGAAGAACAGCAGCGCCAACGCCATCGAGCTGGTGCAGAAGGCGCTGGACAACGTCGCTCCGGCGGTCGAAGTCAAGTCGCGTCGCGTCGGCGGTGCCACCTACCAGGTGCCGGTCGAAGTGCGTGCCTCGCGCAAGATGGCGCTGGCCATGCGCTGGCTGATCGACTCCGCGCGCAAGCGTGGTGAGAACACCATGCCGAAGAAGCTGGCTGCTGAACTGATCGACGCCTCGGAAAACCGTGGTGGCGCCATCAAGAAGCGCGAAGAAACCCACCGCATGGCCGAAGCCAACAAGGCATTCGCCCACTACCGCTGGTGAGTTTGACGGCCTTGCAAAACAGGCAGGGCAGCACCACCTAGGTGCTGCCTCGCGGTCCCAGAAGGACTGCGCCAACCCGAAGGCCGCCGAAAGGCGGCGTTCGGCCATCCGAAATCCAAGAAATCTGAGAGGCTCCCCGTGGCCCGTTCCACTCCCATCGAGCGTTACCGTAACTTCGGCATCATGGCTCACATCGATGCCGGCAAGACCACCACGTCCGAGCGCATCCTGTTCTACACCGGCAAGAGCCACAAGATCGGTGAAGTGCATGACGGCGCCGCCACCATGGACTGGATGGAGCAGGAGCAGGAGCGTGGCATCACGATCCAGTCCGCTGCCACCACCGCGTTCTGGAAGGGCATGGACAAGTCCCTGCCGGAGCATCGCTTCAACATCATCGACACCCCCGGGCACGTCGACTTCACCATCGAAGTGGAGCGCTCGCTGCGCGTGCTCGACGGTGCGGTGTTCGTGCTGTGTGCCGTCGGTGGCGTGCAGCCGCAGTCGGAAACCGTGTGGCGCCAGGCCAACAAGTACCACGTGCCGCGCATCGCGTTCGTCAACAAGATGGACCGTACCGGTGCCAACTTCCAGAAGGTCGTCGGCCAGCTGAAGGCCAAGCTGGGCGCGGTTGCCGTGCCGATGCAGCTGCCGATCGGCGCTGAAGACAACTTCAAGGGCGTCGTCGACCTGCTGAAGATGAAGGCCATCCATTGGGATGAAGCCTCGCAGGGCATGAAGTTCGAGTACAGCGACATCCCGGCTGAACTGCAGGCGGCTGCTGAAGAAGCCCGCCAGTTCATGGTCGAGACCGCTGCCGAAGCCAGCGAAGAGCTGATGGAGAAGTACCTGGGCGGCGAAGAGCTGGCCGAGGCTGAAATCATCAACGCGCTGCGTACCCGTACCCTGGCCACCGAGATCGTGCCGATGTACTGCGGCTCGGCGTTCAAGAACAAGGGCGTGCAGGCCATGCTGGACGGCGTGATCCAGCTGCTGCCGTCGCCGGTCGATGTGCCGGACGTGAAGGGCGTGGACGTCGACGACGATACCGTCGAGATGACCCGCAAGTCGGACGACAAGGCGCCGTTCTCGTCGCTGGCCTTCAAGATCATCACCGACCCGTTCGTCGGCGCGCTGACCTTCTTCCGCGTCTACTCGGGCACGCTGAACGGTGGTGACACCGTGCTGAACTCGGTGAAGGGCAAGAAGGAGCGCATCGGCCGCATCCTGCAGATGCACTCGAACAACCGCGAGGAAATCAAGGAAGTTCTGGCGGGTGACATCGCTGCGGCCGTGGGCCTGAAGGACACCACCACCGGCGACACCCTGTGCGCCGTGGACGCCCCGATCATCCTGGAGCGCATGACGTTCCCGGAGCCGGTGATCTCGATGGCCGTCGAGCCGAAGACCAAGTCGGACCAGGAAAAGATGGGTCTGGCCCTGGGTCGTCTGGCGCAGGAAGATCCGTCGTTCCGCGTCAAGACCGACGAAGAATCCGGCCAGACCATCATCTCGGGCATGGGCGAGCTGCACCTGGACATCATCGTCGACCGCCTCAAGCGCGAGTTCAACGTTGAAGCCAACGTCGGTGCGCCGCAGGTGGCCTACCGCGAAACGATCACCCTGGCCGACGTCAAGTCGGACTACAAGCACGCCAAGCAGTCCGGTGGTAAGGGTCAGTACGGTCACGTCGTGATCGAGCTGTCGCCGATCACCGCTGAAGACCGTGCCGATCCGAAGCTGGCTCCGGCCATCAAGGACGACTTCCTGTTCATCAACGACATCACCGGCGGCGTGATCCCGAAGGAATTCATTCCGTCGGTCGAGAAGGGCCTGCGCGAAACCATCACCAGCGGCCCGCTGGCTGGCTTCCCGGTCGTGGACGTCAAGGTGAAGCTGGTGTTCGGTTCGTACCACGACGTCGACTCCTCGGAAATGGCGTTCAAGCTGGCTTCGTCGATGGCCTTCAAGCAGGGCTTCGCCAAGGCCAAGCCGGTGCTGCTGGAGCCGATCATGAAGGTCGAGATCGTGACCCCGGAGGATTACCAGGGTGACGTGATGGGCGACGTCAGCCGTCGTCGCGGCGTGCTGCAGGGTTCCGACACCACCGGTGACGGTTCGGCCAGCATCATCAACGCGATGATCCCGCTGGGTGAAATGTTCGGCTACGCCACTGCGCTGCGTTCGCAGACCCAGGGCCGCGCCACCTTCACCATGGAATTCGATCACTACGAGCCGGCTCCGACCAACATCGCCGAAGCCGTCATGAAGAAGGGCTGAGCCTCGCTCAGCCTCTCTTGAAACCACTTACGAACAATCAAGGTATATAACAATGGCAAAGGGTAAGTTCGAGCGCACCAAGCCGCACGTCAACGTCGGCACCATCGGTCACGTCGACCACGGCAAGACCACGCTGACCGCCGCGCTGACCAAGATCGGCGCCGAGCGCTTCGGTGGCGAGTTCAAGGCGTATGACGCCATCGACGCCGCACCGGAAGAAAAGGCTCGTGGCATCACGATCTCGACCGCGCACGTCGAATACGAATCCCCGACCCGTCACTACGCCCACGTTGACTGCCCGGGCCACGCTGACTACGTCAAGAACATGATCACCGGTGCTGCCCAGATGGACGGCGCGATCCTGGTGTGCTCGGCCGCTGACGGCCCGATGCCGCAGACCCGCGAGCACATCCTGCTGTCGCGTCAGGTCGGCGTGCCGTACATCGTGGTGTTCCTGAACAAGGCTGACATGGTCGACGACGCCGAGCTGCTCGAGCTGGTCGAAATGGAAGTGCGCGAACTGCTGAGCAAGTACGAGTTCCCGGGCGACGACACCCCGATCATCTCGGGTTCGGCCCGCCTGGCGCTGGAAGGCGACCAGAGCGAGATCGGCGTGCCGGCGATCCTGAAGCTGGTTGACGCGCTGGACACCTGGATTCCGGAGCCGGAGCGTGCGATCGACAAGCCGTTCCTGATGCCGGTGGAAGACGTGTTCTCGATCTCGGGCCGCGGCACCGTGGTGACCGGTCGTATCGAGCGCGGCGTGATCAAGGTCGGTGACGAAATCGAAATCGTCGGTATCCGTCCGACCCAGAAGACCACCGTGACCGGCGTGGAAATGTTCCGCAAGCTGCTGGACCAGGGCCAGGCAGGCGACAACGCCGGTCTGCTGCTGCGCGGCACCAAGCGTGACGATGTCGAGCGCGGCCAGGTTCTGGCCAAGCCGGGTTCGATCACCCCGCACACCGAGTTCGAAGGCGAAGTGTACGTGCTGTCGAAGGACGAGGGCGGCCGTCACACCCCGTTCTTCAACGGCTACCGCCCGCAGTTCTACTTCCGCACCACCGACATCACCGGCGCTGCCAAGCTGCCGGAAGGCGTGGAAATGGTGATGCCGGGTGACAACGTCAAGATGACCGTGACCCTGATCAACCCGGTCGCGATGGACGAAGGCCTGCGCTTCGCCATCCGCGAAGGTGGCCGCACCGTCGGCGCCGGCGTGGTCTCGAAGATCATCAAGTAATCTGTTAGACTCTGCGCCCCGATGTTGCCTGGGTAGGGCATCGGGGCGTATCAAAATGGGAAAGCAGGCACAGGATGTGCCTTGTGTTCCCCGGACCAGGAAGGGTCAAGGCCATTCAGGCGGCGTCAACAGGAGACTGTTGACAGCTGCCTGGCGTGCCATTATGCTTCTACGTCTGGGCAGGCCGGGAAACTGGTCTGCCTACGTTTTTGAGGTCTACGGATTGACCTTGTCGGCCTGCAGGAGTGCGGGCCGTCCGTATGCAGGAATTTCATGGGGCAAAGCAACCCAGAGGCTTTGTCTGTCGCTCTTTTAACGAAGGAACCTACCGCCATGGCGGACCAAAAGATCCGGATCCGGCTGAAAGCGTTCGATCATCGTCTGATCGACCGTTCGGCCAGCGAGATCGTTGAAACGGCAAAGCGGACCGGCGCGCAAGTGCGTGGCCCGATCCCGCTGCCGACCAAGATCGAGCGTTACACCGTTCTCGTTTCCCCGCACGTCGACAAGGACGCGCGTGACCAGTACGAGACCCGCACGCACAAGCGCGTGCTCGATATCGTTGACCCGAATGACAAGACCGTGGACGCGCTGATGAAGCTCGAACTGGCTGCCGGCGTCGACGTTCAGATCAAGCTGACCTGAGGACTACGACCATGACGAAGAAGTATTCGTTGGGCTTCGTGGGCCGCAAGGCCGGCATGAGCCGCGTGTTCACCGAAGATGGTCGTTCCATCCCGGTGACCCTGATCGAAGCCACCCCGAACCGCATCGCGCAGATCAAGACCGTCGAAACCGACGGCTACAGCGCCGTGCAGGTGACCGTCGGCGCGCGTCGCGCTGCCCTGGTCAACAAGCCGGAAGCCGGCCACTTCGCCAAGGCGAAGGTGGAAGCGGGTCGTGGCCTGTGGGAATTCCGCGTTGAAGACGCGCAGCTCGGCGATTTCGCCGTCGGCGGCGAAGTCAAGGCGGACATCTTCGAAGTCGGCCAGATCGTCGACGTCCAGGGTGTCACCAAGGGTAAGGGTTTCCAGGGCACCATCAAGCGCCACAACTTCCGTATGGGCGATGCAACCCACGGTAACTCGCTGTCGCATCGCGCGCCGGGTTCGCTGGGTCAGCGCCAGACCCCGGGTCGCGTTTTCCCGGGCAAGAAGATGTCGGGCCACATGGGCGCGGTGCAGCAGAGCACCCAGAACCTGGAAGTGGTCAAGGTCGACGTCGAGCGCGGTCTGATTGCGGTTCGCGGTGCCGTTCCTGGCGCGGCGGGTGGCGATGTGATCGTCCGTCCGGCGAGCAAGGCATAAGGAGAGATGACGATGGAACTCGTTATCACGGGTAGCAACAACAAGGTCTCGGTCTCCGACGCCGTGTTCGGTCGCGATTTCAGCGAAGATCTGGTCCACCAGGTCGTCGTTGCTTACCGCAACGCCGGTCGCGCCGGCACCAAGGCACAGAAGACTCGCTCCGAAGTGGCTGGTACCACCAAGAAGTCGAAGAAGCAGAAGGGCGGCGGCGCGCGTCATGGCGCACTGACGGCTCCGATCTTCGTCGGCGGCGGTGTCACCTTCGCGGCCAAGCCGCGCAGCTTCGAGCAGAAGGTCAATCGTAAGCAGTACCGTGCCGCCATGTGCGCGATCCTGTCCGAGCTGAACCGTCAGGGCCGTCTGACCATCGTGGAGGCCTTCGATGTCGAAGCGACCAGCACGAAGGGTCTGATCGCCAAGCTGGCCGGCCTGGAAGTGGGCAAGCGCCCGCTGATCGTCACCGAGGAAGCCTCCGAGCACCTGTACCTGTCCGCCCGCAATCTGCCGTACGTGCAGGTGCGTGACGTGCAGGGCCTGGACCCGGTGTCGCTGGTCGGTGCCGACACGGTCGTCATCACCGCTGACGCGGTCAAGAAGGTCGAGGAGTGGCTGGCATGAACAGCAACGAAAAAATCTTCAGCGTGCTGCGTGCCCCGCGTGTCTCCGAAAAGACCGCGCGCCTGCAGGAACTCTCCAACCAGTATGTCTTCGAAGTTTCGAACGAAGCCACCAAGGCCGATGTAAAGGCCGCGGTTGAGCAGCTGTTCGACGTCAAGGTCGAAGCCGTCAACGTGGTCAACGTCAAGGGCAAGAACAAGTCCTTCCGTAACCGTGCTGGCCGCCGCGGCGATTGGCGCAAGGCGTACGTTCGCCTGGCCGACGGCCAGTCGATCGATGTAACGGCCAAGGCCTGAGGTACATCCCATGCCATTGATGAAATTCAAGCCCACTTCCCCCGGCCGCCGTTCGGCCGTGCGCGTGGTTACGCCCGACCTGCACAAGGGTGCTCCGCACGCTGCGCTGGTTGAGTCGCAGAGCCGCTCGGGTGGTCGTAACCACCACGGCCGCATCACCACCCGTCACGTCGGTGGTGGCCACAAGCAGCACTACCGCATCATCGACTTCAAGCGCAACAAGCTGGGCATCCCGGCGCGCGTGGAACGCATCGAATACGATCCGAACCGCACCGCCCATATCGCCCTGCTGTGCTACGTCGACGGCGAGCGTCGCTACATCATCGCCCCGAAGGGCCTGAAGGCCGGTGATCAGGTGATCGCTGGTTCGGATGCCCCGATCAAGGCGGGCAACACCCTGCCGCTGCGCAACATCCCGGTCGGTACCACCATCCACTGCATCGAGCTGAAGCCGGGCAAGGGCGCTCAGATCGCCCGCGCTGCAGGTGCTGCCGTGCAGCTGGTCGCCCGCGAAGGCATCTACGCCACCCTGCGCCTGCGCTCGGGTGAAATGCGTAAGGTTCCGGTCGAGTGCTGCGCCACCATCGGCGAAGTCGGCAACGACGAGCACAGCCTGGAAAAGCTGGGCAAGGCCGGTGCCAAGCGCTGGCGCGGCGTCCGCCCGACCGTTCGTGGTGCTGCCATGAACCCGGTTGACCACCCGCACGGTGGTGGTGAGGCCAAGGCCGGCCAGGGTAACCCGCATCCGGTCACCCCGTGGGGTGTCCCGACCAAGGGTTACAAGACGCGCCATAACAAGCGCACTCAGCAGTTCATCGTCCGCGATCGTAGGGGCTAATCGACCATGGCACGTTCACTCAAGAAGGGCCCGTTCGTCGATCACCACCTCGTCAAGAAGGTGGAGGCCGCTGCGGGCAGCAAGAAGCCGATCAAGACCTGGTCGCGCCGTTCGATGATCCTGCCTGACATGGTAGGCATCACCATTGCCGTGCATAACGGCAAGAACCACATCCCGGTTCTCGTCAACGAGAACATGGTCGGCCACAAGCTCGGCGAATTTGCCATCACCCGGACCTTCAAGGGTCACGGTGGTGACAAGAAGTCGGGCAAGTAAGGAGAGATGACAATGGAAGCGAAAGCCATCCTGCGCACTGCGCGCATCTCCCCGCAGAAGGCTCGCCTGGTCGCTGACCAGGTGCGCGGTCTGCCGGCCGAACGTGCGGTCAATCTGCTGAAGTTCTCGGACAAGAAGGCTGCCCACCTGATCAAGAAGGTGGTGGAGTCGGCTATTGCCAACGCCGAGAACAACCAGGGCGCCGACGTCGACGAGCTGAAGGTTCAGACCATCATGGTTGATGAAGGTCCGACCCTGAAGCGTTTCATGGCGCGGGCGAAAGGCCGCGGTACCCGCATCCTCAAGCGCACCAGCCACATCACTGTGGTTGTGGGCGCCGGCAAGTAAGCGGATAAGGAAAAGACCATGGGTCATAAAGTTCATCCGATTGGTATCCGTCTCGGTATTTCCAAGGACTGGAACTCCAAGTGGTACGCCAACAAGGCCGAGTTCGCTGGTTACCTGGCAGCCGACCTGAAAGTTCGCGAAATGCTGCGCAAGAAGCTGGCTCAGGCCGGCATCAGCAAGATCCTGATCGAGCGTCCGGCCAAGACCGCGCGCGTGACGATCCACACCGCCCGTCCGGGCGTGGTGATCGGCAAGCGTGGTGAGGACATCGAGAAGCTGCGCAAGGAAGTGAGCGAGATGATGGGCGTTCCGGCGCACATCAACGTCACCGAAGTGCGCAAGCCGGAACTGGACGCGCAGCTCGTTGCCGAGTCGATCGCCCAGCAGCTGGAGCGCCGCATCATGTTCCGCCGCGCAATGAAGCGCTCGGTGGGCAACGCGATGCGCCTGGGTGCCCTGGGCATCAAGGTCAACGTGGGTGGCCGCCTCAACGGTGCTGAAATCGCCCGTTCGGAGTGGTACCGCGAAGGCCGCGTGCCGCTGCACACCCTGCGTGCCGACATCGACTATGGCTTCGCTGAAGCCAAGACGACCTACGGCATCATCGGCATCAAGGTCTGGATCTACAAGGGCGAGGTCTTCGATTTCTCCCAGGTTGGCCAGGAAAAGCAGGACGACACCCCGTCGCGCAACGATCGTCACGATCGCGGCGACCGTGGTGACCGTCAGCGCCCGGCCCGTGAAGCGAGGTAACGACAATGTTGCAACCCAAGCGAACCAAGTACCGCAAGGTACACAAGGGCCGTAACGAAGGCCTGAGCTGGAGCGCCAACGCTGTCAGCTTCGGCGAATACGGCCTGAAGGCAACCGCACACGGTCAGCTGACCGCGCGTCAGATCGAAGCGGCTCGCCGCTCGATCAGCCGCTACGTCAAGCGCGGCGGCAAGATGTGGATCCGCGTGTTCCCCGACAAGCCCATCACCAAGAAGCCCATCGAAGTTCGAATGGGTTCGGGTAAGGGTAACGTGGAATACTGGGTGGCCCAGATCCAGCCCGGCCGCATGATCTATGAAATCGAGGGTGTTTCCGAGGAAGTGGCTCGCGAGGCGTTCCGCCTGGCCGCCGCCAAGCTCTCGGTCACCACCACTTTCGTGACCCGTACGGTGCGCTGATGGATATCAAAACTCTCCGTGAAAAGTCGGCTGACGAACTCAAGGCCCACCTGATCGACCTGCGTAAGGAACAGTTCTCTGTCCGTATGCAGCAGGTCACCGGCCAGCTGCCGAAGACCCACGACATCCGCCGGGTCCGTCGCGAGATTGCTCGCGTCAAGACCCTGCTCGGCAGCACGAAGTAAGGATGGCCGCTATGAGCGACAATACTGAAAACAAGACGCTGCGCACGGTCGAAGGCCGTGTCGTCAGCAACAAGATGGACAAGACGGTTACCGTCCTGGTTGAGCGTCAGGTCAAGCACGCACTGTACGGCAAGTACATCAAGCGCTCGACGAAGCTGCACGCCCACGATGCCGACAACGCCTGCAAGGAAGGCGATGTCGTCCGCGTGACCGAGATTGCTCCGATGTCCAAGACCAAGAACTGGCGCGTGGTGGAAGTCATCACGCGTGCGGCTGAATAAGGAGTCTGAATCATGATCCAGATGCAGAGCTACCTTGACGTCGCGGACAATTCGGGTGCCAAGCAGGTGATGTGCTTCAAGGTGCTGGGTGGTTCCAAGCGCCGTTACGCCGGCATCGGCGACATCATCAAGGTCACCGTGAAGGATGCGATTCCGCGCGGCAAGGTCAAGAAGGGTGAAGTGTATGACGCCGTCGTGGTGCGTACCCGCAAGGGTGTGCGTCGCGCCGACGGCTCGCTGATCCGCTTCGACGGCAACGCTGCCGTCCTGCTGAACAACAAGCAGGAGCCGATCGGTACCCGTATCTTCGGGCCGGTGACCCGTGAACTTCGTTCGGAGAAGTTCATGAAGATCGTCTCGCTCGCTCCCGAAGTGCTGTGAGCGACAGGAGATAATCATGGCTAACCGTATCAAGAAGGGCGACCAGGTCGTCGTCAACACCGGCAAGGACAAGGGCAAGCAGGGCGAAGTCGTCCGCGTCGACGGCGACCGTGTGGTCGTCGCCAACGTGAACATCGTCAAGCGCCACACCAAGCCGAACCCGCAGGCAGGCGTTGCCGGCGGCGTGGTCGAGCGTGAAGCTTCGATCCATATCTCCAACGTGAATGTGCTGAACCCGGCTTCGGGCAAGGGCGAACGCGTTGGCTTCAAGGTGCTGGAGGATGGACGCAAACTGCGTGTGTTCCGCTCCAGCGGTGAGGCGCTCGACGCCTGAGGAATGAGAAGATGACTTCCCGTCTCGAAAAGTTCTACAAGGACGAAGTGGTGCCGGCGCTGATGAAGCAGTTCGGCTACACCAATCCGATGGAAGTGCCGAAGCTCGTCAAGGTCACCCTGAACATGGGTGTCGGCGAAGCGGCCACCAACAAGAAGATCCTGGAAAACGCCGTCGGCGACATGACCAAGATTTCCGGCCAGAAGCCGGTTGTCACCAAGTCGCGTATTTCGGTTGCGTCGTTCAAGATCCGCGATGGTTGGCCGATCGGCTGCAAGACCACGCTGCGTCGCCACAAGATGTACGAGTTCCTGGATCGCCTGATCAACATCTCGCTGCCGCGCGTGCGCGACTTCCGTGGTGTCTCCGGTCGTTCCTTCGACGGTCGCGGCAACTTCAACATGGGTGTGAAGGAACAGATCATCTTCCCGGAAATCGACTTCGACGCTGTCGACGCGATCCGCGGCATGGATATCGCCATCACCACCACTGCGAAGACCGACGCGGAAGCGAAGGCGCTGCTGGCAGCGTTCAAGTTCCCGTTCCGTAACTGATCCGTCGAGGAAACCGAAATGGCAAAGACCTCCATGGTCAACCGCGACATCAAGCGGGAAAAGCTGGCCAAGAAGTACGCTGAGAAGCGTGCTGCTCTGAAGAAGATCGTGTCCTCGGTAGACGCGAGCTACGACGAGAAGATCGAAGCTGCTGCCAAGCTGGCCAAGCTGCCGCGCGATTCGTCGCCGAGCCGCCAGCGCAACCGCTGCGAACTGTCCGGCCGTCCGCGTGGCGTCTACAGCAAGTTCGGCCTGGGCCGCAACAAGCTGCGTGAAGCCACCATGCGTGGCGACGTCCCGGGTCTGCGCAAGGCCAGCTGGTAATCCCAGCCGGTCCTGCGATCAGGCGCCCCTCCGGGGGTTCCTGAACCGGGGAGGGGAGGCATTCAGCCTCCCTTTCGCAAAAAACCCGAAGAGCCCGACGCAAGTCGGGCTCTTTTGGCGTATACTCCCGCGTCTTGCCCTGTGCAGACGGGGTTGTAGGGCGGGCCACAGGTCCGCTGCATCAAGGGACCTGGCCCGTTTCCAGGAGACAACAGATTTTCGCGAAAGCGGATATCGGTGCACTCAAAGGTACTCATATGAGCATGACTGATCCCATCGCCGACCTGCTGGTCCGCATCAAGAATGCGGCCGCGGTTGGCAAGCAGACGGTGAAAGCCCCGTCGTCCAAGATCAAGGTTGCGATCGCCCAGGTCCTGAAGGACGAGGGTTACATCACCGACCTGCGCGTTACCCAGCTGGAGAACAACAAGGCCGAGCTGGAAATCGTGCTGAAGTATTTCGAAGGCAAGCCGGTCATCGCGACCCTGAAGCGCTTCTCGCGTTCGGGCCTGCGCCAGTACCGCGGCAAGAGCGAGCTGCCGAAGGTCATGAACGGCCTGGGCATCTCCATCATTTCCACCTCCAAGGGCATCATGACTGATGCGCAGGCGCGCCAGCTGGGCGTCGGCGGCGAAGTCCTGTGCTTCGTGGCCTAAGGCGAAAGGAGTAGAACTATGTCCCGTGTAGCCAAGAAGCCGATCGACCTGGGTAAGGTTGAACTGAACGTCCAGTCGGAAAGCGTCACCGCCAAGGGCCCGAAGGGCACCCTGTCGCTGGCCAAGCCGGCCGGTATTGCCATCAACGTCGACAACGGCGTTGCCACCCTGAGCACCGAGAACGTCGAACTGGTCGCACTGACCGGTACCGTGCGTGCGATCCTGGCCAACATGGTCAAGGGCGTGTCCGAAGGCTTCGAGCGCAAGCTGGAGCTGGTCGGCGTGGGTTACCGCGCTGCCATGCAGGGCAAGGACCTGAGCCTGTCGCTGGGCTTCTCGCACCCGGTCGTGTTCGTGGCGCCGGAAGGCATCACGCTGTCCACCCCGACCCAGACCGAGATCCTGGTCCAGGGCGCGGACAAGCAGGCCGTCGGTGAAGTTGCCGCCAAGATCCGTGCGTTCCGCAAGCCGGAGCCGTACAAGGGCAAGGGCGTGAAGTACTCCGACGAAGTCATCATCCGTAAGGAAGCCAAGAAGGCCTAATAGGCGCTTCCGCTTTCATAGGAAAAACATCATGAACAAGAACATCGCCCGCCTGCGTCGCGCCAAGTCGACCCGCGCCCACATCCGTGAGCTCGGCGTCGCCCGCCTGTCGGTGCTGCGCACCGGCCAGCACCTGTATGCCCAGGTCTTCACCGCCGACGGTTCCAAGGTGCTGGCTGCCGCCAACACCACCCAGTCCGACGTCAAGGAAGGCCTGAAGAGCGGCAAGAATGTCGATGCCGCCGCCAAGGTTGGCCGCATCGTCGCTGAGCGTGCCAAGGCCGCCGGCGTCGAGAGGGTTGCCTTCGATCGTTCGGGTTACCGTTACCACGGCCGTATCAAGGCCCTGGCAGAGGCTGCCCGCGAAGCCGGCCTGCAGTTCTAAGGGATCGGGGCAGGGGGCCGATGGCCCCCTGTCCGCCTGCTCGCCAGCCTGAGCGAGGCTGGACGGCGCCATTCTTCTGCAGTGGCCCACCGGAACGACGCGTCATTCCACAACCATAAGCGGCCCTGAGCCGTACATACCCAACAACCAAGGAATCAACATGGCAGAAGAGCGTCAGCAGCGGGGTCGCGATCGCGACCGTAACCGCGAAGAGAAGATCGACGACGGCATGATCGAAAAGCTGGTCGCGGTCAACCGCGTCAGCAAGACCGTCAAGGGTGGTCGCCAGTTCACCTTCACCGCCCTGACCGTGGTCGGCGACGGCGAAGGCAAGGTCGGTTTCGGTTATGGCAAGGCCCGCGAAGTGCCGGTCGCCATCCAGAAGTCGATGGAACAGGCCCGCAAGAACCTGGTCAGCGTTGACCTGAACAACGGCACCCTGTGGCACACCATCAAGGATGGTCATGGCGCAGCCCGCGTGTTCATGCAGCCGGCTTCGGAAGGTACCGGCGTCATCGCCGGCGGTGCCATGCGCGCCGTCCTGGAAGCGGTTGGCGTGAAGAACGTGCTGGCCAAGGCCACCGGTTCGCGCAACCCGATCAACCTGGTGCGTGCCACCGTGAAGGGCCTGTCTGCAGCGCAGTCGCCGGCCCGCATCGCGGCCAAGCGCGGCAAGAAGGTGGAGGAACTCAACCATGGCTAATGAGTCCAACAAGACTGTGAAGGTGCGCCTGGTGCGCGGCCTGCGTGGTGCCCAGTCGCGTCACCGCCTGTCGGTGCGTGCCCTGGGTCTGAACAAGCTCAACGATGTGCGTGAACTGAAGGACAGCCCGCAGGTTCGCGGCCTGATCAATACCGTTCACTACCTCGTCAAGGTTGAGGAGTAATCGATCATGACTCTGCGTCTCAATGAACTGAGCCCGGCACCGGGCGCCCGTACCGAGCGCACCCGCGTCGGTCGCGGTATCGGCTCGGGCCTGGGCAAGACTGCCGGCCGCGGCCACAAGGGTTCGTTCGCCCGCAAGGGTGGCGGCAAGATCAAGGCCGGCTTCGAAGGCGGCCAGACCCCCATGCAGCGTCGTCTGCCGAAGATCGGCTTCCGTTCGCCGATCGCCAAGGACACCGCTGAAGTGCTGCTGTACCAGCTGGACAAGCTGCCGGCCGGCGAGATCGACTTCGCCGCCCTGCGTGCCGCCAAGCTGGTCCCGAGCACTGCCAAGAAGGCCAAGGTCGTCGTCAAGGGCGAAGTGACCAAGGCGTTCACCCTGAAGGGTGTTGCTGCCACGGCCGGTGCCAAGGCTGCGATCGAAGCTGCCGGCGGCAGCGTAACGGAGTAAGAAAATCATGGCGCAAGCTGGCATCGGTAACCTCGCGGGCGGAATGGGCAAGTTCACTGAACTTCGCCAACGTTTGCTGTTCGTCGTCGGGGCTTTGATCGTCTATCGCATCGGCTGCTACGTGCCGGTGCCGGGCGTCAATCCCGATGCCATGCTTGCCATGATGCAACAGCAGGGCGGCGGCATCGTGGACATGTTCAACATGTTCTCGGGCGGCGCCCTGCACCGTTTCAGCATCTTCGCGCTGAACGTGATGCCGTACATCTCGGCATCGATCGTGATGCAGCTGGCCGTGCACATCTTCCCCGCCCTGAAGGCGATGCAGAAGGAAGGTGAGTCCGGTCGCCGCAAGATCACCCAGTATTCGCGCATCGGCGCCGTGCTGCTGGCAGTGGTGCAGGGCGGTTCGATCGCTCTGGCCCTGCAGGGCCAGGTCTCGCCGTCGGGCGCTCCGGTCGTGTACGCGCCGGGCATGGGCTTCGTGCTCACCGCCGTGGTCGCACTCACCGCCGGCACCATGTTCCTGATGTGGGTCGGTGAGCAGGTCACCGAGCGCGGCATCGGCAACGGCGTGTCGCTGATCATCTTCGCCGGTATCGTGGCGGGCCTGCCGGGCGCGGTCATCCATACCTTCGATGCCTACCGCGACGGCAACATCCAGTTCATCCAGCTGCTGCTGATCGCCATCGTCGTACTCGCCTTCACCTTCTTCGTGGTGTTCGTCGAGCGCGGCCAGCGCCGGATCACGGTCAATTACGCGCGCCGCCAGGGCGGTCGCAATGCGTACATGAACCAGACCTCGTTCCTGCCGCTGAAGCTAAACATGGCCGGCGTCATCCCGGCGATCTTCGCCTCGAGCCTGCTGGCCTTCCCGGCCACCCTGGCCATGTGGTCCGGCCAGGCGGCCAACCAGAGCAGCTTCGGCCAGGTCCTGCAGAAGGTCGCCAACGCGCTGGGTCCGGGCGAGCCGCTGCACATGATCGTGTTCGCTGCGCTGATCACCGGTTTCGCGTTCTTCTACACCGCGCTGGTGTTCAACTCGCAGGAAACCGCCGACAACCTGAAGAAGTCGGGCGCACTGATTCCGGGCATCCGTCCGGGCAAGGCCACCGCCGACTACATCGACGGCGTGCTGACCCGCCTGACCGCAGCCGGCTCGGCCTACCTGGTGATCGTCTGCCTGCTGCCGGAACTGATGCGCACGCAGCTGAACGCCTCGTTCTACTTCGGCGGTACCTCGCTGCTGATCGTGGTGGTGGTGGTGATGGACTTCATCGCCCAGGTGCAGGCGCACCTGATGTCCCACCAGTACGAGAGCCTGCTGAAGAAGGCCAACCTGAAGGGTGGCAACCGCGGCGGTTTTGCCCGCGGCTGATTCGCCTGTTATACTTTCGTCTTCCTGACGTGATGGTCCCTCCGCTTCGCGGACTCCGGCCACACAAACGAAGGGCGGCCCCCGCAGCGGTTCCGGGTGGGGGTGTGATGAGGTGGTCCCGCGCAGGAGTAGCGCGGGCGGCCCCGGGAAACCTCCCGGGATCAACCCCATCCGGCGCCGGAGCCTGGGCACACTCCCCAGGCCGGGTTCATGAAACCTCTGGTTTCACGGGCTTCCATGTAAACCGGAACCTTGTTAGTATCGCTAGTTCACTTTTTTGATCCATCCTGCCGGATTGGCGTGCCCGAGGCGCGCTGTCGGCCATCACTCAGCTGGAGAACCGCGTCATGGCGCGTATTGCAGGCGTCAACCTGCCAGCCCAGAAGCATGTCTGGGTCGGGTTGCAAAGCATTTACGGCATCGGCCGTACCCGTTCGAAGAAGGTCTGCGAAGTCGCAGGCGTCGCTTCGACCACCAAGATCCGCGATCTGTCGGAGCCGGAAATCGAGCGCCTGCGCGCCGAAGTCGGCAAGTACATCGTGGAAGGCGATCTGCGCCGTGAGATCGGCATCGCGATCAAGCGCCTGATGGACCTGGGCTGCTACCGCGGCCTGCGTCACCGTCGTGGCCTCCCGCTGCGTGGCCAGCGC
Organism: Stenotrophomonas sp. STEN147; assembly: GCF_056757995.1. Taxonomy (NCBI): domain Bacteria; kingdom Pseudomonadati; phylum Pseudomonadota; class Gammaproteobacteria; order Lysobacterales; family Lysobacteraceae; genus Stenotrophomonas; species Stenotrophomonas sp. STEN147. Next base: position 15,841 of record NZ_JBRRCG010000016.1, on the reverse strand, counting down.
ACCCGTACCAACGCCCGCACCCGCAAGGGTCCGCGCAAGGCGATCAAGAAGTAAGGGACTGAGAAATGGCTAAGCCCGCTGCTAAGACCAAGAAGAAGATCAAGCGCGTCGTCACTGACGGCGTTGCCCACGTCCACGCTTCGTTCAACAACACCATCGTCACCATCACCGACCGCCAGGGCAATGCTCTGTCGTGGGCGACCTCCGGTGGCGCTGGCTTCCGCGGTTCGCGCAAGTCGACCCCGTTCGCTGCCCAGGTGGCTGCCGAGAAGGCCGGTCGTGCTGCGCTGGACTACGGCGTGAAGTCGCTGGAAGTCCGCATCAAGGGCCCGGGTCCGGGCCGTGAGTCGGCCGTGCGTTCGTTGAACAACGTCGGCTACAAGATCACCAACATCATCGACGTGACGCCCATCCCGCACAACGGGTGCCGTCCGCCGAAGAAGCGTCGCGTCTAAAGGGAGCGATAAGAAATGGCTCGTTATATCGGTCCTACCTGTAAGCTCGCCCGCCGCGAAGGCGCCGACCTGTCCCTGAAGAGCCCGGCGCGTGCGCTGGACTCCAAGTGCAAGCTGGAGCAGAAGCCCGGCCAGCACGGCGCCACTGCCCGCAAGGGCAAGCTGTCCGACTACGCCACCCAGCTGCGTGAAAAGCAGAAGGTCAAGCGTATCTACGGCCTGCTGGAGCGTCAGTTCCGCAACTACTACAAGAAGGCCTCGACCAAGAAGGGCAACACCGGCGAGAACCTGCTGCAGCTGCTGGAAACCCGCCTGGACAACGTCGTCTACCGCATGGGCTTCGCCGTGACCCGTCCGGCTGCCCGCCAGCTGGTGTCGCACCGCGGCGTCACCGTGAATGGCAAGTCGGTCAACCTGGCTTCGTACCAGGTCAAGGCTGGCGATGCCATCGCGCTGTCCGAGAAGGCTGCCAAGCAGCTGCGCGTCCAGGAAGCCCTGACCGTCGCCGCACAGCATGACCTGAGCCCGTCGTGGGTTGAAGTGGATTCCGGCAAGTTCACCGGCATCTTCAAGGCGGTTCCGGATCGTTCGGATCTGCCTGCGGACATCAACGAAGCGCTGATCGTCGAGCTGTATTCGAAGTAATTCACATTGGAGAGCCCCCGGCGACGGCCGGGGGTTCACTAGGAGAACCCGCAACATGACGGTTACCGCCAACCAGGTTCTGCGTCCTCGCGGTCCGCAGATCGAACGCCTTACCGACACCCGTGCAAAGGTCGTTATCGAACCTTTGGAGCGGGGTTACGGGCATACGCTGGGCAACGCCCTGCGTCGCGTGCTGCTGTCGTCCATCCCGGGCTTCGCCATCACGGAAGTCGAAATCGACGGCGTGTTGCATGAGTACACCACGGTCGAAGGTCTGCAGGAGGACGTGCTCGAAGTCCTGCTGAACCTGAAGGACGTGGCCATCCGTATGCACTCCGGCGACAGCGCCACCCTGTCCCTGTCCAAGCAGGGCCCGGGCGTTGTCACCGCTGCCGATATCAAGGTCGACCACAATGTGGAGATCCTGAACGGCGACCATGTGATCTGCCACCTGACCAAGGATACGGCAGTGAACATGCGTCTGAAGATCGAGCGTGGTTTCGGCTACCAGCCGGCTGCTGCGCGTCGTCGTCCGGACGAAGAAACCCGTGCCATCGGCCGCCTGGTCCTGGATGCCTCGTTCTCGCCGGTCCGCCGCGTCGCCTATGCCGTGGAAGCGGCCCGCGTCGAACAGCGTACCGACCTGGACAAGCTGGTCATCGATATCGAGACCAACGGCACCATCGATGCCGAGGAAGCCGTGCGCACCGCCGCCGACATCCTCAGCGACCAGCTGTCGGTGTTCGGTGACTTCACCCACCGCGACCGCGGTGCGGCCAAGCCGGCCAACAACGGCGTGGATCCGGTGCTGCTGCGCCCGATCGACGATCTGGAGCTGACCGTGCGTTCGGCCAACTGCCTGAAGGCTGAAAGCATCTACTACATCGGCGATCTGATCCAGAAGACCGAAGTGGAGCTGCTGAAGACCCCGAACCTGGGCAAGAAGTCGCTCACCGAGATCAAGGAAGTGCTGGCCCAGCGTGGCCTGTCGCTTGGCATGAAGCTGGAGAACTGGCCGCCGGCCGGCGTCGCCAGCCACGGCATGCTGGGCTGATAAAGCCTCCTGCTGTACCCGAAGGCTCCACCGTCAGCGGTGGAGCCTTCACCGCAAGATGCCATGACGAACCGCAGGTTCGCGGGCAGGTCGTCCAGGACGGGCGGCCAGGACCATCCGCAGTCCGTGCAGCAACGCCAGGATGGCGACAACGATCCACACAGCCACATCATTAACCAAGGAATATCACCATGCGTCACCAGAAGTCTGGCCGTAAGTTCAGCCGTACCAGCGCCCATCGCGAAGCGATGTTCAAGAACATGGCCGCCTCGCTGTTCAAGCACGAGCTGATCAAGACCACCCTGCCGAAGGCCAAGGAACTGCGCCGCGTCGCCGAGCCGCTGATCACCCTGGCCAAGGTCGACTCCGTTGCCAACCGCCGTCTGGCCTTTGCCCGCCTGCGTGACAACGAAGCCGTGGGCAACCTGTTCACCATCCTGGGCCCGCGCTACGCGAACCGTCCGGGCGGCTACCTGCGTCTGCTGAAGTGCGGCTTCCGCGCCGGCGACAATGCGCCGATGGCCTACGTCGAGCTGGTCGACCGTCCGGCCGTGGCCGAGGAAGTGGCCGAGTAATCGGACCGCTCCAACGCGACACAGCGAAAGCCCGGCATCTGCCGGGCTTTTGCGTTCTGGTAGCGCCGGGCGATGCCCGGCGTTTACGTTTCCGCTGCGCTCGCCGGGCATGGCCCGGCGCTACCTGCGAAGGGAAGTAGCCCGCACCGTTCCGACGAGCGTCACCGCCAGCGGTTCGAATGGCAGGCGCGGTCGGTTACGCTTGGCGCCTGATCCATTCGAGCATTCACGATGAATCCTCTGCGCTGGCCCTTCCGCGCCCAGTTCCTGCTGGGCTTCCTGATCTGCGTGGGCCTGCTGGGCTATGCGATTTTCCTGCAGCTGAAGATGGGGCTGGAGCCGTGCCCGCTGTGCATCTTCCAGCGACTGGCCTTCGCCGCGCTCGGCCTGCTGTTCCTGCTGGGCGCACTGCACGGCCCGTCGAACCGGCCGGGACGGGTGACGTACGGCATCCTTGCCTTCATTGCGGCCGCCGTCGGCGTCGGCATCGCCGCGCGCCATGTCTACGTGCAGATGCTGCCGCCGGAAATGGGTGCCACCTGTGGCCCGCCGCTGAGCTTCCTGCGCGAGACCATGGGCCCGTTCGAGGTGTTCCGCACGGTGCTGACCGGTACCGGCAACTGCGGCAACATCGACTGGACCTTCCTCGGACTGACCATGCCGATGTGGTCGGGCGTGTGGTTCGTGCTGCTGGGGCTGTGGGCACTGCTGGTGCCGCTGCGCAGGGTCAGGCGCTGAGTAACTGACGCGCCCCAGCAGAGCCGGGCATGGGTTCGGCTCTGCCGGGGATCAGCGACATCGATCAGAAATCCTGTTGCAGGCTGAGATAGGCGCCGCGCCGCGGGCCCCACTGCGGGGCGAACACGCCTACGCCGCCGCCATCACGCAGCTGATAGCTGCGATCCAGCGCGTTGATCAACGCCAGCTGTGCATGCAGCGGATGGCCGCTGTCGGCGTTGAAATCGTGGCCAGCACTGAGGTTCACCTGCAGGTAGGACGGCAGCTCGCCCCCATTGGGTACGCCTTCGGTGTCCGAGCGCAGGCCACTGCCGAACACGTAGTTGGCACCGATCCGGTTGTGTCCGGCGAAGGCATAGCTGACGCCACCCGACGAGGTCAGCTTCTGGTCGTGGTCCAGGTGGATCCAATGGTCGGCCACGTAGGCCAGGGCGTCCGGGTCGAGGTTGTACTGGCCGGTGATCACCTGGGTGCCGATCGCCTTGTTGTATGCAGCGTTGAAGTAAGCGCTGAACGGTCCGTCGCTGTAGTCGGCGCTGAACTCCAGGCCGCGGATGTGGCCGCGACGATAGTTGAACGTCGAATAGAGGTAGGCGGCGCCGAACTGGCCTTCATCCTGCAGGCGGGCGACACGTCGGTCATACGCATCCGCGCCGAGTGTCAGGTGCTCGCCGATCTGCTGCGAGATGCCGATGTCGTAGTAGTCACTGCGCTCGGCCAGTGGCGTGGCGTTGCCATCGCTGGGCTGCTGGTTGCTGGTGCCGTCGTACAGCGCGATGTCGTCGCGGGCGATCAGCTCGCTGGCCGGTGGTGTGAAGTAGCGCGAATAGCCGGCGTGCAGGGTGGTGCTGTCGCTGGCATTCCAGACCAAGCCCAGGCGCGGGCTGAGCTGGCCTTCGGTCCGCCCGAAGGCCGTGTAGCGGTCGCCGCGCAGACCATAGTTGACCGTCCAGTCGTCTCCGATCTTCCACTCGTCCTGCACGTAGAGCGCCAGCGTGCTGGCGTGGAAAGCACTGTGGTCGGGAATCAGCAGGGGCGTGGTGCTGGCCTGCTGGCCGGCGTCGTCAACCGGGAACACCCAGCTGCTGCTGTGGGCCCGCGCGGTCTCATGATTGCCGTACAGGCCATAGCGCAGCGTGTGATCGCTGCCCAGCGGGGTGGAAACGTCGGCCTGCACGGTGTTGGCGCGGTTGCTGCGCTGGACCTGTGAGGCAACACCGCTGAATACCAGATCGCCCGCCACATCGGGATTGAACCCGATATCGCTGTAGCGTTGGCCGGCCGAGAGCTGGTATGCGCTGGCACCCAGCGTCCCCTGCAGCACCAGCATGCCGAAGCGCGTGGTCTCGCGCTGGGTCTCATCCAGCTGGCTGGAGTCGAACGCGGTGGTATCGAGGTAGCCGAACTGCGGTGTCTGGCCCGGGTTTACCGGAATCTGGAAGCGGTTGTTGGCAACGCCGGCGAACACGCTCACGCGCGTGTTCTCGTCCAGCAGATAGGTGAGGTCGGCGAACGCCTTGCCCTGGTGCGTATCGTCGTGCAGCGGCCGGCGCGAGTTCGTCGGGTTCTCCAGGCCGACCTCGTTCTGGTCGTAGTTGCCGGTCAGGAACCAGCTCCATCGTCCCTGGTTGCCCCACCAGGAGGCGTTGGGATTGACCTTGCCGAACGACCCGGCAGTCAGTCCGGCGCTGCCGCCGTTGCCCAGTTCGGCGCCGCTGCGGGTGGTGATGTCCACCACTGCGGCGGTGCGTTCACCGAACTGCGCCGGCAGTGCGCCATCCATCAGCCGGATGCTCCTGATGGTGCGCGCATCCAGGGTCTGGCCGAAGCCGGAGATCGATTCGGGCAGCAGCACGCCGTTGATGCGGTACTGCAGGTTGGCGTGATCACCACGCACATGGACACCGCCGTAGGAATCCTGGACCACGCCCGGGGCCTGCAGCAGCACCTGGCTGAGTGCGGCGGAGGCGCCGAGCGGCTGCTTCTGGATGTCCTCTGCGGTGATCTGGTACTGGCTGCTGCCGATGTCCGGCGACAGCGCGTTGCGGGCCTGGTCGAGGTGGGCGCTGACGGTGACCGCATCCAGGTTCTTCACTGCGGGCCCGGCGTCATCCGCGGCCGCGGCAAGGGTGGGCGTGCTGGCCAGGGCCAGGGCGAAGGTGATGCCGGTAGCGAGGCGTGAGGGCTTCATGGGAGAGAGCAGGGGCCTGGGGCGGGGAGGGGGCCAGTCCATGACGGTGAGTGTTACTCCGTAACAGATCATGCGCCTCTGCCGGCGCCGCCGACCATGCGGTCTGTGGCTGCTTGGCACGTGCTTTCCCTGGCGTTCAGGCATCGGGCCGGAAGGGCTGGCCCTTTGCGGCGGCGGCCGGCTCTGCGACCATGACCGTCCCCCACCCCGGAAGTCTGCAATGAGCCTGTCCGCCGTTTCACCGGTTCCCGATCCTGCCGCAACCGCTGCGGGTGCTGCCTGGTCGCCGGAGAGCTGGCGCGGCAAGACCGCACTGCAGATGCCGACCTATCCCGACCCGGTGGCGCTGGATGCTGCCCTGCATGAGCTGAAGCGGCTGCCGCCCCTGGTGACCTCGTGGGAGATCCTGGCGCTGAAGCAGCAGCTGGCGGAGGCGCAGGAGGGCAAGCGCTTCCTGCTGCAGGGCGGCGATTGCGCCGAGAACTTCAGCGACTGTGAGTCCGGCACCATCTCCAATCGGCTGAAGGTGCTGCTGCAGATGAGCCTGGTACTGGTGCATGGCCTGCGCCAGCCGGTGATCCGCGTCGGCCGCTTCGCCGGCCAGTACGCCAAGCCACGCTCGGCTGATACCGAGACCCGTGATGGGGTGACGCTGCCCAGCTACCGGGGCGATGTGATCAATGCGCCAGCCTTCACCGAAGCCGCGCGCCTGCCCGACCCGAAGCGGATGCTGCAGGCCCACGCGCATTCGGCGATGACGATGAACTTCGTGCGGGCGCTGATCGATGGCGGCTTCGCCGACCTGCACCACCCCGAGTACTGGAACCTGGACTGGGTGCGGCATTCGCCGCTCGCCGCCGAGTACCAGAAGATGGTGGCATCGATCGGCGATGCCGTGCACTTCATGGAAACCCTGGCCGGTGCCCGGGTGCACAACCTCAACCGCATCGACTTCTACACCTCGCACGAGGCCCTGCTGCTGCCCTACGAGCAGGCGCTGACCCGGCAGGTGCCGCGCCAGCAGGGCTGGCTGAACCTGAGCACGCACTATCCCTGGATCGGCATGCGCACGGCGGCGCTGGATGGCGCGCACGTGGAGTACCTGCGGGGCGTGCGCAATCCGATCGCGATCAAGGTTGGGCCGTCGGTTTCGCCGGACCAGCTGCTGCGCCTGATCGATGTACTCAATCCGGACGACGAGCCGGGGCGCCTGTCCTTCATTCACCGCATGGGCGCGGCGCAGATAGCCGAAAAGCTGCCGTCGCTGCTGGAAGCGGTCAAGCGCGATGGCCGTCGCGTGCTGTGGGTGTGCGATGCCATGCACGGCAACACCGAGAGTACTGCCAATGGGTTCAAGACGCGTCGCTTCGACAACGTGCGCCGCGAGGTGGAGTTGTCGTTCGATCTGCACGCCGCGGCGGGTACGCGCCTGGGCGGCGTGCACCTGGAGCTGACCGGCGAAGACGTGACCGAATGCACCGGTGGCGCGCGCGAGCTCACCGAGCGTGATCTTGAGCGCGCGTACCGTTCCACGGTCGATCCGCGGCTGAACTACGAGCAGTCGCTGGAGATCGCGATGGCGATCGTGCGCAAGCAGGAACAGGTGCGGTAAGGGTTTTTCGGCAGGGCTTGCAGCCCTGCACCTGCTGCGAACCGAAGCAACAGCAACGGCAGAAGCGGGCATTCCGTGGGATGGCGGGGCGGTGTCGGAGTGCGGGGACGCCGTGAACCCATCCCTGGGGGCTTGGCAGCCGCATCCATGCGGCTGACACCCCGCACTCCGACACCTCCCCGCCTCTGACAGATTCCGGCGGCTGTTGATGGGTGTCAACCTTGGTCGACACGGTAGATCCACGTCATGCGTGGATGAATTTCCAATGGAATCGAATATCTCGATATCTGGGAGATGTGAGCCGAGCATGGCTCGGCTCTACAGAATTCAGTACTCGACAGGTCGCAAGAATCTGTCGAAGGCGGGGTGGGTCCGGTTGCGGGGGCGTGAGCCGCATGGATGCGGCGACCGAGCCTCCATGGACGGATTCACGGCGTCCCCCGCAACCGGACCCACCCCGCCATCCCACGGAATGCCAGCTTCTGCTGTTGCTGTTGCTGTTGCTGTTGCTGTTGCTTCTGCAGTTGCTGTTGCTCCAGCCCGCAGCAGGTGCAGGGCTGCAAGCCCTGCAGACCAACACCCTGCTTACGAACGACTGACGTGACGCTCATGCGCCATGCGCGAGGCTGTCCGCTGCTGTTCGAGTGGAGGTGGCAACCGTGCACTGGCAAAGCGCACAGGCATATGCATGGCCGCTGGGTCTGGCGGCGCTGGTAGGCGGCATCGGCGCCTGGCTGATCCTGTGGATCTATCACCGGCTGAAAGGGCGTGATCGCCGGCGCGCGCGCATCGGTCGTGTGCTCGGTCTGCCAATGGCGACCGCATGGCCCTTGCTGCTGCTGATCCCGGCGCTGCAGGCCACGCCGCTGCAGGAGCCTCTGCTGGGGCATCTGCAGCACGGGCTGCACATCGCGCTGACGGCCTGTTTCATCTGGCTGCTGGTGCGCGCGGTGGCCGCCGGCGAGCGTGCGATCCTGCGCAGTCATCCCATCGACGTCTCGGACAATCTGGAAGCCCGTCGCATCCAGACCCAGACGCGGGTGCTGAGCCGCGTGCTGATGGGCGGCATCATCGTGCTCGGTGCATCGCTGGTGCTGCTGACATTCCCGATGGTGCAGAAGATCGGTACCGCCCTGCTGGCTTCGGCCGGTCTGATCGGGCTGGTCGCGGGCATCGCCGCCAAGCCGGTGTTCGGCAACCTCATCGCCGGCCTGCAGATCGCCGTGACCCAGCCGATCCGGCTGGATGATGTGGTGATCGTTGAAGGCGAGTGGGGGCGCGTGGAGGAGATCGGCAGCAGCTATGTGGTGGTCCGCATCTGGGACGAGCGGCGCATGGTGGTGCCGCTGACCTGGTTCATCGAGAACCCCTTCCAGAACTGGACCCGGCGCAGCGCCGATCTGCTCGGCACGGCGTTCCTGTGGCTGGACTACCGTGCGCCGATCGCGGCGATCCGCAGTGAACTGGAGCGCATCTGCCGCGGCGAGGCGCTGTGGGATGGACGGGTCTGCGTGACCCAGGTGACCGAAACCAGCGAGCGGGCGATCCAGGTGCGTCTGCTGGTCAGTGCACGCAGCTCCGGCGATGCCTTCGATCTTCGCTGCCTGGTGCGCGAGCGCATGCTGGATTTTCTGGCGCGCGAGCATCCGCAATCACTGCCGCAGCTGCGCGCGCGGTTGCAGCGCGAGGATGAGCTGGACATGCCGCGCGCACCGCGTGCACGTACGGCAGATGTACGTTCACCCGGGGCGGAGGACGGCGAGGCCGCGATCGCGCCGGTGGAACCGGAGCCCGACCGCTAGCGCCGGGACGTGCCCGGCGAGCGCAGCCGTACCGCCCGGTCCGCCGGGCAGCCCGGGGCCGATCAAGGCTCGCCAGTGTCGATCAGGGTGTCGGTTTCGAAATGAGGTGGACGGCGCGCACGCGTGCGTTGCTCGTAGGCGTAGGCCATTTCGATCAGCTTCGGCTCGCTCCAGGCCGTGCCCATGAACAGCAGGCCGACCGGCAGGCCGTTGATCTGTCCCATCGGCACGCTCAGGCTGGGGTAACCCGCGACCGCTGCCACGCTGTAGCTCTCACCCGGGAAATCGTCGCCTTCGCGGCGGATGGGCCAGGCCGTGCCGGTGGTCGGTGCAACCAGCGCATCCAGCCGGTTGGCAGCCAGGACGGCGTCGATGCCTTCCGGGCCGGCCAGGCGTCGCGCATCGCTGCGCGCACGGATGTAGGCGGGGTCGGCCAGTCCGGCAGTGGCGTTGGCCTCCAGCAGCAGTTCCTGGCCGAACAGGCCCAGTTCCTGCGGCGCCTGGGCCTGGTTGAAGGCGATGAGTTCGCCAAGACTGCGCAGGGGCGCTCGGTAGGTCTTGAAGTAGCGCTCCAGCCCGGCCTTGAACTCATGCAGCAGCACGACCCGCTCGGCTTCGGCCCAAGCGCCCGGGTCGGGCAGTTCCACCGGCACCACCACCGCGCCCGCACGGCGCAGTTCGGCGGCGGCCTGATCGATCAGCGGTGCCATGCCACGGTATGTCAGCAGAGGGGTCTGCAGCAGGCCGATGCGCTTGCCGCGCAGGCCTTCGGGGTCCAGGCGCGCGGTGTAGTCGTAGACCGCGCGGCCGGGCATGGTGGCCGTGGCGGGGTCGGCATCGTCCCGGCCCGCGATCGCCGTCAGTACGGCCGCGGCGTCGGCGACGCTGCGCGTCATCGGCCCGGCGGTGTCCTGGCTGAAGGAGATCGGGATGATGCCTTCGCGGCTGACCAGGCCGACCGTCGGTTTCAGGCCGACGATGCCGTTGATCGCGGCCGGGCAGACGATGCTGCCGTCGGTCTCGGTGCCGATCGCCACACTGGCCAGATTGGCGGCCACCGCCACCGCGCTGCCGCTGCTGGAACCGCAGGGCGAATGGCTGAGACGGTACGGATTGCGGGTCTGGCCACCGCGCGCGCTCCAGCCCGACACCGAATCGTTGCCGCGGAAGTTGGCCCACTCGCTGAGATTGGTCTTGCCCAGCACGACCGCACCGGCCTCGCGCAGGCGTCTTACCAGGTAGGCATCGGCGGGGCGGAACCCCTGCAGCGCGAGCGATCCGGCGCTGGTGGTCATGGGCGCGGCGTTGATGTTGTCCTTCAGCAGGACCGGAATGCCATGCAGCGGCCCGCGCAGATGGCCGTCCCGGCGCTCGCGATCGCGTTCACCGGCTTCCCGCAGGGCATCCGGGTTGAGTTCGATGACGGCACGCAGGCGCGGCCCGGCGCGATCCAGCGCAGCGATGCGCTGCAGGTAGGCGTGGGTCAGCGTGGTGCTGTCCAGTTCGCCGGCCACCATGCGCGCCTGCAGGTCGGCCAGGTCGGTCTCGGCGTAGGGGAAGGGCACGTTGCGGCTCGCGGGTTCGGCGGCGTGGGCGCTGGTCGTGGCCGGGCTGCAGCCAACAATGAACAACGCGGGCAGCGCGATGAGCAGGCAGGTCAGCAGAGGCGGCAAGGACGGGCGCATGGGGCGGCTTGGTCGGCTCCAATGCCCAGTGTAGCTGCTGCTCAGTGGTGGCGCTTGCGCAGGTCGCGGGCCAGGACGTAGACCACGAGCAGGTTGATCGCCAGGATCGTCCAGGAAGGCCAGCCGGGGTGGCGGACGATGGCGAAGACATCGAAGGGCAGATACAGCGCGGCGGTCAGGCAGCCCAGCCAGGAGGCCCAGGCCTTGGCCCGCCAGAGGCCCCAGGCTTCCACCAGGTGCAGCAGGCCGTAGCCGATCATCGCCGCCGCCGCCAGGTGCACGGCGTCGGGATTGATCATGTTCAGCAGCGAGGGCAGGGTGCCGTGATCCGGGTCCAGGCTGAAACGCCGGATCAGGGCATTGACCCCATCGCGGAGCGGCTGCGGACCGAGCACTTCAAGCCCGGTCGCAGCCAGCAACGCCAGCACCGCCTTGCTCGCTTCGAGCAGGGCGATGACGTGGAGGCCCGGATGCCGGTGTGGATCCGGGTTGTAGCCGCTCTGGCTCACGGTCCGGCTCAGCCGCCGCGCGAAGCCTTCTTGCGGTCGCTTTCGGTCAGGAACTTCTTGCGCAGGCGGATTTCCTTCGGCGTGATCTCGACCAGCTCGTCGTCCTCGATGAAGTCCAGCGCCTGTTCCAGCGAGTACTTGATCGCCGGGGTCAGCTGGATCGCATCGTCCTTGCCCGAAGCGCGCATGTTGGTCAGCGGCTTGGTCTTGATGGCGTTGACGGTCAGGTCGTTGTCCTTGGAGTGGATGCCGACCAGCTGGCCTTCATACACATTGTCGCCTTCAGCCGCGAACAGCTTGCCGCGTTCCTGCAGCGGGCCCAGGGAGTAGGCCGGAGTCACGCCCGGGGCGTTGGCGATCATGACGCCGTTGATGCGCTTGGCGATAGCGCCCTGTTCCTTCGGACCGTAATGGTCGAACACGTGGAACAGCAGGCCCGAACCCTGGGTCAGGGTCTTGAATTCGTTCTGGAAGCCGATCAGGCCACGGGCCGGGATCGAGTATTCCAGGCGCACGCGGCCCTTGCCGTCCGGTTCCATGTTCTTCAGCTGGCCCTTGCGGGTGCCCAGCTTTTCCATCACGCCGCCCTGGTGCACTTCTTCCACGTCCACCACCAGCTGTTCGATCGGCTCCATCTGCTGGCCGTCGATTTCCTTGATGATCACTTCCGGGCGCGACACGGCCAGCTCGTAGCCTTCACGACGCATGTTCTCGATCAGCACCGACAGGTGCAGTTCGCCACGGCCGGAGACCAGGAACTTGTCGGCGTCCTCCAGCTGTTCGACCTTCAGCGCCACGTTGTGGACCTTTTCACGGTCCAGGCGGTCCTTGATCTGGCGGCTGGTCAGGAACTTGCCACCGGACAGGTCCTTGTTGCCCGCGAACGGCGAGTTGTTGACCTGGAAGGTCATCGAGATGGTCGGCTCGTCCACGGTCAGCGCCGGCAGCGCTTCCGGGGTGTCCGGGTGGCAGAGGGTGTCGGAGATGGTCAGCTCCGGAATGCCCGAGATCGCCACGATGTCGCCGGCTTCAGCGGTGTCCTGCTCGATGCGCTCCAGGCCCAGGAAGCCCAGCACCTGCGCGACCTTGCCGTTGCGCTTCTTGCCTTCACGATCGATCACCGTGACCTGCATGTTCTTCTTCAGGGTGCCGCGCTGGATGCGACCGATGCCGATCACGCCCACGAAGTTGTTGTAGTCCAGCTGGCTGATGCGCATCTGGAAGGCACCTTCCGGATCCACTTCGGGCTTCGGCGCGTGCTTCATGATCGCTTCGTAGAGCGGGGTCATGTCGCCGTCGCGGACGGTGTCTTCCAGGCCGGCATAGCCGTTCAGGGCCGACGCATAGACGATCGGGAAGTCCAGCTGCTCGTTGGTCGCGCCGAGCTTGTCGAACAGATCGAACACCTGGTCGATCACCCAGTCCGGACGCGCGCCCGGACGGTCGATCTTGTTGACCACCACGATCGGCTTGAAGCCCATCGCGAAGGCCTTCTGGGTGACGAAGCGGGTCTGCGGCATCGGGCCGTCCATCGCGTCGACCAGGATCAGCACGGTGTCGACCATCGACAGCACGCGCTCGACCTCACCGCCGAAGTCGGCGTGGCCGGGGGTGTCGACGATGTTGATCCGGTTCTTGATGCCGGTCTTCTTGTCTTCCCAGGTGATGGCCGTGTTCTTGGCCAGGATGGTGATGCCGCGTTCCTTTTCCTGGTCGTTGCTGTCCATCACGCGCTCGGCGAGGACGGTACGCTCGGACAGGGTGCCGGACTGCTTCAGCAGCTGGTCGACCAGGGTGGTCTTGCCATGGTCGACGTGGGCGACGATGGCGATGTTGCGAAGATTTTCGATGGACATACGAAAGGGGGCCAGTCGGCGCCGGATTTGGAAAAAGAAGTCCAACATTATACGTCGAACTTGACGATTCGCGAAAAGCTGGATTCCGGTCCGCCCGGGAGCCCCATTCAGCTGGCCGTCGGGGCCCCGCCGGCGGCGCCCCTCCAGAGCCTGAAGCGTCGCCCTGCGCCGATGGTCGAAGCCGCCGCCGCCGCGAGCCGGGTGTAAACTAGGTGGCTAGACGCCTTTCCCTTTGCAACAAGGATCTTCATGTCCCTCATCGCCACTTTCGACACCACCCAGGGCCCGATCAAGGTCGAGCTGTTCGCTGACAAGGCGCCGCTGACCGTTGCCAACTTCGTGAACCTGGTCAAGCACGGCTTCTATGACGGCCTGATCTTCCACCGCGTGATCGCCGACTTCATGATCCAGGGCGGTTGCCCGCAGGGCCGTGGTACCGGTGGCCCGGGCTACAAGTTCGAAGACGAGAAGAACGGCGTGAAGCATGAGGTCGGCTCGCTGTCGATGGCCAACGCCGGCCCGAACACCAATGGCAGCCAGTTCTTCATCACCCACATCAAGACCGATTGGCTGGATGGCCGCCACACCGTGTTCGGCAAGGTTCTGGAAGGCCAGGCCATCGTCGATTCGGTCAAGCAGGGCGACGTGATCCATTCGATCACCCTGGAAGGCGACGTCGACGCCGCGCTGGCCGCACAGGCCGACCGCGTGGCCGAGTGGAACAAGATCCTCGCCGCCTGACCCCCTTCCGAGACGGCCACCCACGGGTGGCCGTTTCCCTGTTCTCCGCCGCCTGCCAGGCCCGCCGGGCCACGCCCGCGGCGTCCCATCAAACGCTTGCAAGCAAGAGGAAACCCCCATGAAAGCACCCGTTCGTGTTGCCGTGACCGGCGCCGCCGGCCAGATCGGTTATGCCCTGCTGTTCCGCATCGCCTCCGGCGAAATGCTGGGCAAGGACCAGCCGGTCATCCTGCAGCTGCTGGAGCTGCCGGTGGACAAGGCCCAGGCCGCCCTGAAGGGCGTGATGATGGAACTGGAAGACTGCGCCTTCCCGCTGCTGGCCGGCATGGTCGGCACCGACGACGCTGAAGTGGCGTTCAAGGATGCCGACATCGCCCTGCTGGTCGGCGCGCGTCCGCGCGGCCCGGGCATGGAGCGCAAGGACCTGCTGCTGGAAAACGCCAAGATCTTCACCGCGCAGGGCGCGGCGCTGAACAAGGTCGCCAGCCGTGACGTGAAGGTGCTGGTGGTCGGCAACCCGGCCAACACCAACGCCTACATCGCCATGAAGTCGGCACCGGACCTGAAGCCGGAAAACTTCACCGCCATGCTGCGCCTGGACCACAACCGTGCCCTGAGCCAGCTGTCGGCCAAGCTCGGCAAGCCGGTCGGTGGCATGGAAAAGCTGGTGGTGTGGGGCAACCACAGCCCGACCATGTACCCGGACTACCGTTTCGCCACCGCCGATGGTGCTTCGATCGCCGATGCGATCAACGACCAGGAGTGGAATGCCAACACCTTCATTCCGACCGTCGGCAAGCGCGGCGCGGCGATCATCGAAGCCCGTGGCTCGTCCTCGGCGGCTTCGGCGGCCAATGCCGCGATCGACCACGTGCGTGACTGGGTGCTGGGCAGCAACGGCAAGTGGGTCACCATGGGCGTGCCGTCCGATGGTTCCTACGGCATCCCGGAAGGCGTGATCTTCGGCTTCGCCGTGACCACCGAGAACGGCAAGTACACCCTGGTCAAGGATCTGCCGATCGACGATTTCAGCCAGAAGTACATCGACAAGACCCTGGCCGAGCTGGAAGAAGAACGCGCTGGCGTTGCCCACCTGCTGGGCTGATGCCGCGGGTGCCGGTCTGGCCGGCACGCAGCTGACAGAAACGGGGAAGCTTCGGCTTCCCCGTTTTCATATGGAGTTCCGCAGAACCGCATGATCCACCTGCATTACATCGATGACGCGCTGCTGGTGGTGGAAAAGCCCGCTGGCCTGCTGTCCGTGCCTGGCCGTAGCGCGGAGAACCAGGACTGCGTGGTGGCCCGCCTGCAGGTGCTGTACCCGGACGCGCTGACCGTGCATCGGCTGGACCAGGTCACCTCCGGTCTGCTGCTGCATGCACGGGGCAAGACGACGCAGGCCGCGTTGTCGATGCAGTTCGAGCAGCGCAGGGTTGGCAAGTGTTACGAAGCCGTCGTGCAGGGTGTGATCGAAGGTGATGCCGGTGAAGTGGATCTGCCGCTGATCGTGGATTGGCCGAACCGGCCGAAACAGAAGGTCGACCATGAACACGGCAAGCCGGCGCTGACGCGCTGGCGCGTGCTGGCCCGCGATGTTGAAGCGCAGCGCACGCGCGTGGCGCTGGAGCCGGTGACCGGGCGCAGCCATCAGTTGCGCCTGCACATGGCCAGCCTGGGTCATCCGATCGTCGGCGATGTGCTGTATGGCGCCGCACCGGCGCAGCGTGTGCATCTGCATGCGCGCAGCCTGCAATTCACTCATCCGGTGACGGGCGAAGTGCTCGCGTTCGAGTCTGCGGCTCCGTTCTAGAGAGTAGGTGTATCGGCAGGGCTGCGCCCTGCACCTGCACCTGCAGAGGCAACTTCAACGTCAAAAGCGGGCAATCTGTGGGTTGGCGGGGCGGTGTCGGAGTGCGGGGACGCCGCAAGTACGTCCCTGTGGCTTGGCCGCGGCATCCATGCCGCGGACACCCCGCAC